>NZ_QEHP01000014.1:0-131180 GCF_003094695.1 Chryseobacterium sp. HMWF035
GTTTAAACAAACTTATAATTATAACTATGATGGAAGAGATAATTTATAAGAATATTATTGTTGTAGTAAAAATATAACAGATTGAAGATTAATTTGTAAATATTACTAAAAAAATAACAGGATTAATAAATTAGAATATTTCTCAGATCGAAAAAAGACTGTTATTACTTACCTATGTAAAGTTGATAAAAATAATAACTGAATAGAGATCATAAAAAAGATTAATGGAATTGATATGTATAAATGGATTAGAAAAATACAGTACTATTAAAAATCTACAAAAATTGCCAATTAATTAAATTGTAATGAAATAAATTTAATTTAAACTATTCCTCGTCCCTTTCTGCCAAAGAATCCTTCAATTTCAGCAGTTCAGCCTTCACAAATTCCAGCCTGTCGATAATGGTGATGGTTTCGGAGATCTTGCTGTTGGTGGTTAATGCGATTTTGGCACCGTCCAAAGTGTAGCCCTTTTCTTTTACGAGATGATAAATGATCTGAAGATTTTTAATGTCTTCCGGAGTGAAATACCGGTTGCCTTTTTTGTTCTTTTTGGGCTTAATGATGGGGAATTCCTGTTCCCAATAACGTATTAATGAAGTATTTACATCAAAAGCTTTCGCTACTTCTCCTATTGAATAATACAGTTTATCAGGTAAATTTATCTTCATTTTTAGAATCGTAATGGTCAAAGATAAAAATTTTTTAAATCCCACAGCAAATTCAGAAGGCAAAAGTTCTTTTTTTACTTTGTAAATCAGGGGATAAAAGTCATTTTTATAGTACAGGAAGTTTTATTGTTTTTGTTATTTTTGAAGGATAAAAATTTCTAAAAAATTGAACTCTATCTCTGTCCTGCATATCAATCTTTTTCAGCCGGGTAAAAACACTTCGGATTTTTATTTTAACCGAATGAAAGAGCATCTGGTTTTGGGACACAGGCATATTGAAAAACCGCACCGTCATGATTTTTATGCCACGATTCTCTTTACAAAAGGAAGCGGAACACATGAAATCGATTTTCAGAAATATGACGTTTCGGAGGGAAGCTTATTTTTTATGTCTCCGGGACAGATTCACAGTTGGGAACTTTCTGAGGATATCGACGGATATATTTTTTTCTGCTCACAGGATTTTTACGAAATGCATTACGTCAATCAGAAGCTCAGAAGTTTTCCCTTTTTCGGATCGGTTAATTTCCCCAGAAAATTACAGCTTACTGCAACGGAACTAAGGGAAAATAATCACCTTTTTGCAGCACTGGAAAAAGAATATCAGCTTCAGAACGTGATGAAAGATGGTTTTATCCTTTCACTGATGTCACAGATTTTTATCCACGCAACAAGAGCTTTTTCAAAAGAGCTGGGAAAAGAAAATTCTGAGGTTAACATTTCTTATTTTAAACACTATCAACAGTTTGAAAATCTTATTGAAGAGCATTTTGCAAAAGAAAAATCCGTTGCCTTCTATGCTTCTCTGCTGGAAATTTCATCCAAACATTTAAACAGAATTACCAGAACTGTCGTTCAGAAAACAGCGACTGATGTTATTACAGAAAGGATAATTCTGGAAGCCAAAAGAATGCTTATGTATCTCGATGAAAGCCTTACGGAAATTGCGTTCCGTCTTGGCTTCGAAGAATATTCCTATTTTGTGAGAGTCTTCCGTAAAACTTCCGGCATGACTCCCACGCAATTCATTAAAAAATATAAGGCTTAATTTTTGTTGATAGTTGTCCGTTTTTAGTTGATGGTGTGAAGTTTAACTCCAAACTCTAAAATCCTCAAACTCTCAAACTCAATATCTACAATACCAATTGAAAAGGTCCTTCAAATACCGTTTCGAAAGAATCTACCATATTTCCTTTTTCATCAAACACGCCGATCGTCATATTCTGCTTAGAGAACCGGATCTCTTTTTCGGGGAACGAAATGTTGATATTTCCTTTTAAGATCTGATCTCCTTTCAATATGATTTTTTCATTGCCAAAGAAATTGATTTCCGCATTCTTAGGATTCAAGACTTTTATTGTGAGTGTTTTCTTTTCGTTGGATTTGTTTAAAAGCGTATAAATAAAAGTATTCGTAATTTTTCCGTTTTTAATGAAAAATGTTGATCCTGCCGGTTTTATGAATTTCGCTTCCATCGAACCTCTGTCATACATCAGAAATCCTAAAAACCCGATCAGTAAACCTAAAATCACCGTTGTTGCCTTCATTCTTCCGGTAAATTTGAATTTTTCCTGATTTTCAATTTCCGCTTCTGTGGCATAACGGATCAGTCCTTTCGGAAGACCTACTTTTACCATAATTTCGTCGCACGCATCAATACAGGCGGTGCAGTTTACGCATTCCAGTTGCTGTCCGTTTCGGATGTCAATTCCTGTAGGACAGACAACAACACATTGATTACAGTCTATACAATCTCCTTTTCCGACGGCTTTTCGGTCTTCGTCTTTTTTCCATTTGGAGCGGTTTTCACCTCTTTTAAAATCATAATAAACATTGATGGTCTGTTTGTCGATCAGAACGCCCTGCAATCTTCCGTACGGACAAACCAAAGTACAAACCTGCTCTCTCAGCCACGAAAAAACAAAATAGAAAGCCGCAGTGAAACAGATCATCGCAAGAAACTTCAAAGGATTTTCAGCGGGACCTTCGGTAATGATTCTGAAAACTTCTTCATAACCGACAATATACATGAACATGAAATTCGTAATCACCACAGAAAGAACGGCGTAAGCAGACCATTTGGTGAGCCTTTTTCTTATTTTTTCGCTGTTCCATTCCTGTCGGTCGAGCTTCATCTGTTTATTACGGTCGCCCTCGATCCAGTATTCTATTTTCCGGAAAACCCCTTCCATAAAAATGGTCTGCGGACAAAGCCAGCCACAGAAAATCCTTCCGAAAACAACGGTGAAAAGCATCACAAAAATAACGGAAGTGACGGCGCCAAGTGCTAAAATGAAAAAATCCTGCAGATAAAACGGCTGTCCGAAAATAAAAAATTTCCTGTCGATAACATTAAATAAAAGAAAAGGATTATGGTTGATTTTCACAAAAGGTAAAGTGAAAAATATCACCAAAAGCAAATAAGTTACATAATCTCTGTAGTTGGTAAATTTTCCTTTGGGTTTTCTGGGATAGACCCATTTTCTTCTTCCGATTTCGTCCATTGTTCCTACGGAATTTCTAAAACTTTCCTCATAAAGTTCCGGAGCCTGAAAATTACTGTTCTGTGTGTTCATCTTTTCGGTATTATCTGAAAATTCGTGTGAGGAGCATTTAAAACCTGTTAAATGCTCATTTCAAATATTTTTTACTTGAATCCTGTAGTGTTTTTCACTGATGCAAAGCTCTGCAATAATTGTTTCCGGAACTAATATGATCTGCTTCTGAAATAGTACAATTCGGACATCTTGGAGTCTGTTTTTATTTGATCAAAAAGAGAAAATAAACTTTGAATCTTGTTCTGCATATCGTAAATTGCTGACTTTAAATTGTGCGGAATGAAAAATATTTTAAAAACCGGCTCGCTTGGTTTGATTTTAGCAGTATACAGCTGTCAATCAGTAAATACCACTAAAATGTTTTATGAAGATGTAAAGCCCGAGAAAGTTTCGGATCAGTTCAGTTTTACCGAAGGTCCTTCCTCGGATAAAGAAGGGAATGTGTACTTCACGGATCAGCCGAATGATAAGATTTATTATTGGGACTGGAAGACCAATAAAGTGATCGAGTTCATGAATAAAACGGGAAGAGCCAACGGAACGCATTTCGACAAAGACGATAATTTAATCACCTGCTCCGATGATCAGGGCGAAATCTGGAAGATTTCAAAAGATAAAAAAGTACAGGTTCTGCTGAAAGGTTTTGAAGGCAAAAGACTGAACGGACCGAATGATGTCTGGAATGACGAGTTTGGCGGAATGTATTTTACCGATCCTCTGTATGTAAGAGATTACTGGGTGAATTTTAAGCAGGAAACTCCGCATAAAAGTTTATACTACAGAAATAAAGACGGACAGATTTCCAAACTTGAAACCTTTACACAGCCGAATGGAGTGGTAGGAAGCGAAAAATTCAGAAAATTGTATGTTTCGGATATTGATGCCGGAAAAACGTATGTCTATGATATTTTGGGCGAAGGAAAATTATCCGAGAAAAAACTTTTCTGCGAAATGGGTTCCGACGGAATGACGTTAGACAAGCACGGAAATCTTTATTTGACAGGAAAAGGGGTTCATGTATTCAACAGAGAAGGAAAGAAAATTTATCATATTCCCATCGAAGAAGACTGGACTTCCAATGTGACTTTCGGAGGGAAAAATAACGAAGTTCTGTTCATCACTGCTTCAAAATCTGTTTATACTTTACCGACACGGGTAAGAGGAGTGAGATAAATTTAAGGTTGAGGTTAAGGTTTAGATAAGCGCTGTGTTTTAATCTCAGCCTTAATCTAAATCTTAACCTCAACCTCAATCTTAATACGCCACTTCCATTTTTACTTTCTTGCCCTTCAGTTTTTCATTGGCAAGTTTTTTCAGAAGTGCATTCACTTTATTTCTCGATACGGCAACGTAAGAAGTCGTGTCTTTTACTTCGATCAAGCCGACATCTTCTTTCTGGAGTTCTCCTTTTTTCAGCAGATAGCCAACAATATCCACTTTATTCACTTTGTCTTTTTTTCCGGAGCTGATGTAAATGGTCTGGAAAGGCGTTTTTTCCGGCACTTTGGTAAATCCGGCTACGCTGTCTTCCGGCGTATTGCTTTTAATGAAAGGGAAATTTTCATCTTCCGTCATAATAAGATACGCAAAACCTTTCGCGTTCATTCTTGCTGTACGACCGTTTCTGTGGATAAAAGCATCCTCTTTCGGCGGTAACTGATAATGAACGATGGATTCTACTTCCGGAACATCTAACCCTCTTGCAGCCAGATCAGTGGTAATTAAAATTCTTGCGGAATCGTTCCTAAATTTCAGCAGGGCGCGTTCTCTTTCATCCTGTTCCATTCCTCCGTGGAAGGTTTCTCTGTCAATTCCTTTCTGTCGGAGAAGCTCGGAAATCCGGTCAACTGCTTCTCGGTGATTGCAGAAAATCAGAGTTCTTTTGTTCCCGATTTTACAGATTAAATTAAATAACGTGTCCAGTTTTTCTTCCGGCGTAGTCATTACTTTTTTAAACTGAATATCGGGTTTCGCCTCGCTTAATTTTAGAAAGTTAATGATTTTCTCGTCTTTTAGTCCGGTAAATGCAGGAATTTCGTCCATTGCCGTTGCGGAAGTTAAAATTCTCTGAGACAATCCTTTCAATGAATTGGAAATAAACTCCATATCATCATGAAAACCAAGCTCAAGAGCCTTATCAAACTCATCCAGAACCAGCGTTTGGATGGTTTTCGGATCAAAATTATTATTTCTCAAATGATAAACCACTCTTCCGGGTGTTCCGATTAATACAGCCGGAGCTTCAATCAGGTTGTTTACCTCAATTTTTTTGTCGTGACCGCCATAACATACGGAAACTTTAAAATCGGTTCCCATTGCTTTAAAAACCTGCTCGATCTGTAAAGCCAGTTCTCGCGCCGGAACCAGAATAAGAGCCTGAATTCCTGAACTGTTTTTCTTTAAATTTCGCAGTACAGGAAACAAAAAAGCCAGTGTTTTTCCCGAACCGGTAGGAGAGAGCAGAACAACATCCTGATTGTTTTCTGTCGCTTTGTATGTAGATTTCTGCATCTGATTCATGTCCTGAATCTGCAGTTTTTCGTAGATAGATTCTAATTCCATGGTGCAAAGATACAGAATTCGTTATGGTTGTTGGGTAGTTGTTTTTTCAGTTCAAAGTTTAATATTTGTATTAACTAAAAGCTGTCAATAAAAATTATGAGGAGCTTTTTCCGGCTTTCCACTATACCTTTTGAGTTGCGGACGGAGCGAAGCGCAGTCCGCAACCCAAAAGGATGCCGCTGCAATCCGAGCTAAATTAATGATTGAATTAGAATGATGATTTAGCGGTCTTAGGTAGCGTCATTTAATTAAAACAATATTTCAGGGATGAATATTTATAAAGTATGCATTGTCTGATAAGAATATGCAGTATTTTGATGCTCAGAATATTATTGTTTGTTTCAAATAAATTTCATATCTTTGCACCCACTTTTGTGGCGAAAAGGTTTGAAGAGTAAATAACTAAAAATTAATTACTTCCGTATTTTTCAATTCACATTTATTCAGACCGTTGAAAGAGAAGGAATACAAATTTTATTAGAATTATGTCAAAAGAGACAAATTCAGCAGAATTATTATTAAATCAAAACGTAGCACCTGAACAATTTGACTGGGATTCTTTCGAATCTGGTCTTGATGCTGATGCTAGAAAAGAGAAAAGCGATTTAGAAGAAATCTACAACGGATCTTTAAACAACTTAGACGATAACGACGTTCTAATTGGTAAAGTAGTAAGATTAACTGATAAAGAAGCTATCGTAGACATCAACTTCAAGTCTGAAGGTGTTATTTCTCTTAACGAATTCCGTTACAACCAAGGTCTTAAAGTAGGAGACGAGGTAGAAGTAATGGTAGACAGAAGAGAGGATAAAACAGGACAGTTACAGTTATCTCACAGAAAAGCAAGAACGCTAAAAGCTTGGGATAAAGTAAACGAACTTCACGAAACAGGTGAAATCGTTAACGGTTTTGTTAAGTCTAGAACTAAAGGAGGTATGATCGTTGACGTACACGGAATCGAAGCATTCTTACCTGGTTCTCAGATCGACGTTAAGCCAATTAAAGATTACGATCAGTTCGTAGGAAAAACTATGGAGTTCAAAGTTGTGAAAATCAACCCTGAGTTCAAAAACGTAGTAGTATCTCACAAAGCATTGATCGAAGCAGATATCGAAGGTCAGAAAAAAGAAATCATCGCTCAGTTAGAAAAAGGACAGGTTCTTGAAGGTACTGTTAAGAATATTACTTCTTACGGTGTGTTCATCGACTTAGGAGGTGTAGATGGATTGATCCACATTACAGACCTTTCTTGGTCTAGAGTGAACCACCCATCTGAAATCCTTGAGGACGGACAGACTGTAAAAGTGGTTATCCTTGATTTTGATGATGAGAAAACAAGAATCCAGTTAGGTATGAAGCAATTAGAAGCTCATCCTTGGGATGCTCTTTCTGCTGACTTAAAAGTTGGAGATAAAGTAAAAGGAAAAGTAGTAGTTCTTGCTGACTATGGTGCATTCGTAGAAATCGCTCCGGGAGTAGAAGGATTAATCCACGTTTCTGAAATGTCTTGGTCTACTCACTTGAGATCTGCAGGAGACTTCGTAAAAGTAGGTGATGAGGTAGAAGCTGAAGTACTTACTTTAGACAGAGAAGACAGAAAAATTTCTCTTGGTATCAAGCAATTAAGCAAAGATCCATGGGAAAATATCGAAGCTAAGTATCCTGTAGGATCTAAGCACGTAGGAACTGTAAGAAACTTCACTAACTTTGGTGTATTCGTAGAGTTAGAAGAAGGTATCGACGGTTTAATCTACATTTCTGATCTTTCTTGGACTAAGAAAATCAAGCACCCATCTGAATTCTGTGCAGTTGGTGATAAATTAGATGTTGTAGTTCTTGAACTAGACATCCAGGCTAGAAGATTATCTCTAGGTCACAAACAATTAACTGAAAACCCTTGGGATGCATTCGAAACTAAATATGCTGAAGGAACAGTTCACGCTGGTAAAGCGGTAGAAGTACACGATAAAGGTGCTTCTGTACAGTTCGAAGATGCTGAAGTTGAAGCATTCTGCCCATCAAGATTATTAGAGAAGGAAGACGGATCTAAAATCAAGAAAGGTGAAGAGGCTGATTTCAAAGTAATTGAATTCAACAAAGAATTCAAGAGAGTAGTAGTTTCTCACACAGGGATCTTCAGAGACGAAGAGAAGAAAAACGTAAGAGAAAACTCTAACAACAGATCTAATAATGTTTCATCATCTTCAAACGAAGAGAGATCTACTCTTGGAGACATCGATGCATTAGCAGAATTAAAAAGAAAAATGGAAGAAGGGAAATAATACCTGATTCATTTTAAATATTAAGCCACTCGTTTGAGTGGCTTTTTTGCTTTTAAACAATAGATAATATTACCTCTATAATGTGGGAATTTGAATTTGATTTATTCACAAAATAAAGAGAATTTATTTACTGTTATCAAATTAAATATCTATTTAAATAATTTTAAATATAATATTGTTTTATTATTAATTATATGTAAATTAGCGGCTTTATTAGTGTATATGAAAAAAGTAGCTTTACCCCTTTTATTTGTAGTTTCTGCAATGTTTCCTTCTGTTCTTTTCGGACAGGATAATGAGAAGTTAATTAAGGATTATATTTCTCAAAATAAGATCAGAGAATATAAAAAATCAGATCTTGCGAATTTTAAGATTGATAATGTTGATGAGTCAAAGTCATTAAATGGAAATGTAATTAAATTCCAGCAGACTTATAACGGACTTCCTGTTTACAATGCGGAAGGTACTGTTTTGGTAAGAGATAGTAAGATAATTTATTATTCTGATACTTTTTTGAAAGATTATACTTCTTCTGTATCAAATACCGCTTCTATTACGAAGACTACTGCTCTTCAGAAAATAGCTGAAAATTTACAGAAAGAAAAAATTCAGAATTATCCTATTTTAGGGTATAATAATGCAGATTTAAATAATGGACCTGCCGCAAAACAGAGATTGGTATATGTACAAGATAATGGTGCTTTAAAATTAGCTTACCAGTTTTCTTTTCCGGAGCCGAATTCTCCAAGCTATTGGGATATTTTGGTGGATGCAAACACAGGAAATATTATCAGCAAACTTGATTTGAATTTATCTTGTAACTTCCATCATGATGCCTATTCTCGTGATTACAGTCATGTTCATAATGAGACTATTGCGGGACCACTAAAGCAAGAAGAAAGTAAAAATAGTTTTTCACTTTTGGCACCCGATAATGCTTCTTATAATGTTTTTGCATTACCGATAGAGGCTCCTACTTTTGGTTCCCGATCCATTGTAAGTAATCCATGGATTTTGACAGCTTCTCCGGAAGGTTGGCATTATGATGGCACAACTCGTTATACAATTACCAGAGGTAACAATGTACATGCTTATGAGGATACATCAGCTTTAAATGCGCCAGGTTTTTCACCAGATGGAGGAGCTACAAGAAACTTTAATTATCCTTTTAACATTAATGATGATCCATTTAATAATCAGAGTGCTGCAATAACGAATTTATTTTATATCAATAATAAAATTCATGATATCTTCTATATGTTTGGATTTACTCCGGCAGCAAGAAATTTTCAGAATACTAATTTTGGTCTAGGTGGTGTTGGTAATGATTACGTACAGGCTGAAGCACAAGATGGGGGAGGAACAAATAACGCTAACTTTGCAAGTCCTAGTGATGGAAATAAACCAACGATGCAAATGTATCTTTGGTCAACTGTGAACAGAATATTTTATTATAATGCTCCAACTTCAGCAGTACCTCGTCAACCAATTGCAGGCACAGCTTTATTTGGAAATGCGTTAGATGCTACCGGAGTTACAGGAAATGTGCAGTTATCTTCTGTTTTAGATGGTTGTACAGCAATACCTGCTGGATCTTTAACGGGTAAGATTGGTTTAGTAGAAAGAGGAACCTGTAATTTTACAGTTAAGGTGAAAAATGCACAAAATGCAGGAGCTACAGCAGTAATTATTTATAATAACACCACAAATGGTGATACGGTTGGAAATATGTCCGGAACTGATGCAACGATTACAATCCCATCCGTTTTAATTTCAAACACTGAAGGTGAATATATTAAAAGCCAGCTTTCAGCCAATACAGCTGTAAATGTAACTCTAAAAAATGATCCTGCGAGCAGCGTGACACCAGATGGAAGCTTTGATAATGGAATAGTAGTTCACGAATATGGACATGGAATTTCAAATCGATTAACAGGAACTGGTGCGGGTTGTTTAAATTCATCTGCAGACAAAGAACAGATGGGTGAAGGTTGGTCAGATTTCTTTGCGTTGATGTTAACAAATAAAGCTGGAGATAACGCTTCTGTACCGAGAGGTATTGGAACATATGCTGTAGGACAAGGAATTTCTGGAGGAGGTATTCGACCGGCAAGATATTCTCCAGACTTTACTATAAATGATTATACTTATGGTGATACGAATGGAATGGAATATACAAATACAAGTGGACAAATAGTTCCTGATGTTCATTCCATTGGATTTGTTTGGGCTTCAATGCTTTGGGATCTTCATTGGCAGTATGTTGCTAAATATGGGTATTCTTCTGATGTGATGTCAAATACGACTAATGGTAGTTCAAGAGTTCTACAGTTAGTTACAGATGCTTTAAAACTCCAAATTTGTAATCCAACATTTATTGACGGAAGAAATGCTATAATAGCAGCAGACCAGGCTAAAGGAGGTGCAGACAGATGTATGATCTGGAGAACTTTTGCGAAAAGAGGGCTTGGAGTAAATGCTGCTGCTGGTTCGAAAACCAATATCAACGATCAGGTAGAAGATTTCACTGTCCCTGCAGACTGTGTGTTAGCTACAGACGAAGTAAAAGTTGTTAAAAATAACATTTCAATTTATCCGAATCCTGCGAAGAATGAGTTCTTCATCAATTTCCCAAGCAATACATTAGGAAAAGTAAGTGTCGAAATTTATGATATGTCTGGAAAACTAGTTTCTTCAGAAGATAAAATTTCTCCGGATGCTAAGAAATCAATTTCGACAGACAAGTTGATTAACGGAACTTACATGGTGAAAGTAAAAGGCATCGGTATTGATGCGGCATCAAAAGTTATTGTTAAAAAATAATCTGAACATTTATAAATTTTAGTTACGGCGCGAGCGAAGCTCGCGCCGTAACTTTTTTACATTAATCCCATCTCATTAATTTAATAATATATCCGTACCTTTGCAGGCTGTAAAAAATGAATTATGCAGAAGAGAAATATATTAAAGGGAGTTTTATTTGTAGGGATTGGAGCCAGTATATACGGAATGTTGGCAACGTTTGTTAAACTCGCTTATCAGGATGGGTACACCACTTCAGAAGTTACAACATCACAGTTTTTATTGGGAATTGTTGGTCTTTTAGTCTTAAATTTTATTCAGACAATCACCTCTAAAAAAGCATTACCGTCACCAACATCAAAAGAAGTAAGAAACTTAATGTTGGCTGGAACTTCATTAGGCTGTACCAGTTTGTTTTATTACATTGCTGTACAGTACATTAATGTTTCGATTGCGATTGTTTTACTGATGCAGTCGGTCTGGTTCAGTGTAGTGGTGGAAAGTTTTCTGACAAAAAAAATACCCAATGCAAGAAAAATCGTTTCTGTAATTATTGTTTTGGTGGGAACTATTTTAGCAACCAATTTAATCAACGAAAGCTTGGATTTGGATTGGAAAGGCATTTTCTGGGGATTATTGGCAGCAGCTTCCTATACGCTTACTATGTTTACTTCCAATACATTAGCGACACATTTGCCTGTTTTCAGAAAAAGTATTATTATGCTTTTGGGTGGATCAGTTGTTGTTTTTGCATTCTTGTTTTTTGCACAGATCGGGCCGTTGCACTTCGAAGGATTAAAATCTTTTTACCTTACTTTTACAGATAATACAGAGCATATTCATTCCTTTAATTATTCAATTTTATGGAAATATGGTTTAATTTTATCACTTTTCGGAACCATAATTCCACCGATTTTATTTAATGTCGGATTTCCGAATGCCGGACTCGGATTGGGAAGTATCGTTTCTTCTTTGGAACTGCCGGTTTCCGTAACAATGGCATTTGTTTTATTGGGAGAAAAAGTTATTTTTATTCAGTGGGTGGGAATTATATTGATTCTTTTTGCCATTGTTTTAATGAATCTTCCCAAAAAAGACAAACAACTAGCTGAAATATCTTAAATAAATCATCATAAATACTTGAAAACCGTTCTTTTGGAACGGTTTTTTAATTTCAGTAGATAAAATGGTTTATGAAATATTACAGAAATATATTTACCGCATTAATTTTTATTACAAGTACGAATCTTTTATTATCACAGGTGAAACCACTGGATGCGGAATTAACGAACTATCAGTATCCTTTCGAAGTTCAGTTTTTAAATTTCAAATCTCAGAAAAACGATTTGAGAATGGCTTATATGGATGTTCATCCTAAAAAGTCAAACGGTAAAACTATAATGCTTCTTCATGGTAAAAATTTTGACGGAGCTTATTGGGAAAGGACCGCCAAAGACCTTTCAGATAATGGTTTCAGAGTGATTATTCCGGATCAGATAGGATTTGGAAAATCTTCGAAGCCTCAAAGTTACCAGTTTTCATTTTCGCAGTTGGCAGAAAATACAAAAGCCATTTTGGATAAATTAAAAATCGATAAAATTATCGTTTTAGGACATTCGATGGGAGGGATGGTTGCGACAAGGTTTACTTTACAATACCCCGAAAAAGTCGAAAAATTGATCATGGAAAATCCAATCGGATTGGAAGATTATAAAACATTTGCCACTTATCAAACCATCGATCAGGCATATCAGTCAGAATTAAAGAATACCGCAGAAACCTATAAAAATTATCAGCTTAAATTTTATTACGATAATAAATGGAAAGCAGGATATCAACCCTGGTTAGACTTAATTGCAGGATGGACTGTACATCCTGATTATCCAAAAGTTGCATGGGATGCAGCCTTAACTTCGGATATGATTTACAATCAGCCGGTTTGCTATGAATTTAAAAACATAAAAGTTCCGACTTTACTCATTATCGGTACAAGAGACAGAACCGCGATCGGGAAAGACCGCGCTCCAAAAGAACTGCAGCCCAAAATGGGGCAATATCAGGAATTAGGAAAGAAAACACAAAAACAGATTGTTGGTTCTAAACTCGTGGAAATCGAAAACGTAGGTCATCTTCCGCATATCGAAGTTTATGATAAATTCTGGAATGCGCTGTATGAATTTATTAAGTAGAAAAGCAAAAGGTTTGATGATTGAAAATTTAAATGATTGAGAGAATATATAAATTTATTTTTAATGAATGAATTCCCCTCCTCTGGAGGGGTGGCAAAAATTTCCTGAAATTTTTGACGGGGTGGTTTTAAAATGCATTCTTTTCTTAGCCCCGATTGCAGTAAAAATCCTTTTTTGAAAAAAAAAGATTGCAGCGGAAAGCGGGAAAAAGCTCCAAATAAATATGTACTTCAAATAAAAAGAGACCGCTAAAAATTAGCAGTCTCTTTTCGTATGTATTGTTGTCTGAATTATTTCTTCTTGTAAGCAGCGTCTTTAATTCTCGCTTTTTTACCTCTAAGGTCTCTGAAGTAGTAGATTCTAGATCTTCTAACTTTACCTCTTCTGTCAACTTCGATTTTTTGAAGAGCCGGCATGTTGATTGGGAATACTCTTTCTACACCTACATCACCAGACATTTTTCTGATCGTGAAAGTTTTTGTAGAACCAGTACCTCTCAATTGGATAACTGTTCCTTTGAAGAACTGAGTTCTTGTTTTTTGTCCTTCTTTAATTTCGTAGTAAACAGTGATCGTATCACCAGCTTTGAATTCAGGGAATTCTTTTTTTGTAATGTACTTGTCTTGTACGTACTTTAATAAATCCATTATTAATAAATAAAATGTTAAAGCTAAGCAACTTACACGGACTTCGTCAGAGGTTGAATAACAGGTTGCAAATGTACAAAACATTTTTGAAATTTTCCAAACAATTTTATATTAAATATGATGAAATTTTCTACCCATTTTTCGGCTCAGATTTAATATTTCCTTCAACTTCCCATCAGACACAGTTTACATGTGAATTCTACTTTTGCACGAAAATAAAATCAGACAATAAAAATTTTGATAATTCATTGATATACAATTTTTAATCTCAATAAATCTAATAAAAAGTAAACTAAAAATGAAACATTATTTTTTCTTTTTCCTCTTCGTCGTCCAGATGGTTTTTGGGCAGGCTTTGTATCCTTACTTACAAAATCCTACACCAACTTCCATGATCATCAACTGGAAAACCTCTTCCAATAATGAAACCACCGTTTTTTACGGAACCAGCCCCACCAATCTGAATGTTACATTCACAGGAACAACGAATATTTTTTCAGATACAGGATATAACAACAATTATTTTTACCACACCGCAAAAATTGCCAATCTTCAGCCTAACACAAAATACTATTATAAGATTAAAACAGGAACCAGCGAATCTGCGGTGTATAATTTCCGGACACTTCCTTTACCGGGACAGGCGGCAACAGCCAACGGAAAAATCCGTTTCCTTATCATGGGGGATAATCAGATTAAAGCAGAACCGAGATACGATACCTTAACTTTAAATGCGTATAAAAAATTAAAGGAAAAATTCGGCGCAGCTTCCGATCCTTCAGATAATATTGCTTTAACCTTCATGGTAGGAGATCAGGTAGATGTGGGAACTCTGGATCATTACGAAAATGTTCATTTCAAGAAAAACATTAATTTATCGCCTTATCTTCCGATTCAGACTACAGTGGGAAACCATGAAACATACGGAAGTATGGGAATGAATTCCTATTATGCACATTTTTACATCGATGAAATTCAGTATAAAAACATTAGCTCAGGAAACGAAAATTACTATGCGCAACAGGCTGGAAACGTTTTGTTTATAAGTTTGAGTTCCGAACATACCGGTTCTGCGCAAATGACTTGGCTGCAACAGGTATTAAATGCTGCAAACGGCGATTCTACGGTCGACTGGATCATTTCTCTTAGCCACAGACCGTATCAGGCGGAACAATATGTAGGAGATATTTCTACGTGGGTAAGAAACAGTGCAGTTCCGCTTTTAACCACTTCTTCAAAGTATTTAATGCACGTCGGAGCGCATCACCATTTATACCACAGAGGTCAGTTGAAAAATACACCCAATTACCAGATTATTTCCGGTGGAGTTGCATGGGATCAGTACTGGGGAATGTCGACGGAACAGGATTTTGATGATGTTCAGAAAACATTAACAGACTGGACTTATCAAATTGTGGAAGTAGATGTAAACTCAGGAAAAGTAGATGTGGAATCCTATTCTATCGGAGGGGTTTATCATAAAAAATATAATGAGCTGATTGATACGTTCCACCGCTATAAAAACCAGCCAAAACCAGCAAAACCTTCCATTTCCAATACATTTACGGCGCCAGTTACTTTACCGTTAACTTTAAACGGAAGTGCATTTTCAAGCTCAAACGGAGAATTGCTGAATACCACTCAGTTTTTAATTAGTAAAGCTGCCGATTTTTCTATTATTGAAAAAGAATTTTACAGAGATTACGAAAACTGGTTCGGAAAAGACGGAAATGGAACTCCCGATGTCACGAAAAACCTGAATGCAGGAGTAGACATTACCAAAGCGACCATTGCCGCCAACTCAATAACCAACGGAAACTATTATGTAAAAGTGCGTTACAGAGACCGCAATATGGAGTGGAGCGACTGGAGTGATGTGAAACAGTTTACAGTAACCGGAAGTGTAATTTCTAACCCTACATTTACTTTGAACAAAACAGAATATCTTCAAAACGAGCCCATTATTGCCAATTTTACAGACGGTCCCGGAAATAATCAGGACTGGGTAGGAATTTATAAAAAAGGACAGAATCCTTCTGCCGTCACTTCTCAGGCTTTCATGTACACTAACGGACAAACCGCAGGAACAGCCACTTTTCCGAACGGAATTGCTGCCAAAGGTCAGTATTTTGCAGGATTTTTTGCCAATAATGGTTACACGGAAATTACACCGAGAAAAAATTTCTACGTAGGTCCGAAAGTTAATTTAAGCACAACTTCAGATGTTTATCCTGTAGGAGGAACTGTAACCGTAAATTTCTCCAACGGACCGAATCTAAACAAAGACTGGATCGGAATTTATAAAATGGGACACACGCCCGGAACCATAAATTCTACACAGTGGAGCTATGTAACAACCGCTTCGGGAACGCTTAATTTTACAGGACTTGCCAAAGGATATTATTATGCACAGTACTTTTTGGAAGACGGTTATACAACGGTTGGCGAGAAAGTTTTCTTTAAAGTAGGGGATGTGGTAACCGAACTTTGGATCAACAAGCCGGTTTACAGTTTAGGGGAAAATATCACCGCTTCATGGACGGATTCTCCGGGAATCATCAAAGACTGGCTCGGAATTTATCCTCAGAATATTTCGGTTCCGGATGATCAGTTTGTTTCGTATACTTATTTTGACGGAATTACACAGGGAACCAAAACAATCACCGGAACAGCAGTTCCTGCAACGCCGGGAAATTATTATATGGTGATGTTTACCAACGATTCTTACACGGAAGTTTCAAACAGAGTTCAGTTTCAGGTAACCGGAACAACTTTAGGAACAGAAGAAACAAAAAGTACAGAAAAAAATGTGGTGCTTTATCCGAATCCTACAAAACCGGGTGAACCGACTTTCATCAAAAGTGATTATCCGATCGAAAAAATAGAACTTCTTTCTGCCAACGGAGACCTTTTATATCAGTCGAAAAATGTAAATAACCAGCGTTTTTCTTTGGTGAATGAAAATCTTCCGAAAGGAGTGTATTTTGTAAAAGTATACACAAGAAAATTATTTACCTTAAAATTAGTCATTCAGTAAGACACTTCATTTTTCATATAAAACAACAAAACGGGCTTAGAAAAGTCCGTTTTTGTTATTTTGGTAATTTTCACATCAATGATATATTGACCCATTGCTCATCAATTATCAATCATCAATTATCAATTGTCAATCATTCAAATTGGAGCTGTTTCCAGCTTTCGCTACTCGCTTTTTTTTGTTTTCGGCGGCTGCGAAGCAGCCGCCGAAAACAAAAAAAGAGCTCAGACATGCCGCTCAATCTGGGCTAAAACATTCTCCGTAGCTCAATATTTGACATTCAAAAATCAATTATCAGTAGATTTCAGTGCCCATGCAATCAGCGGAGCCTGCATAAAAAGTCTTCCCAATCTCTGATTATCCGTGTTTAGTCCAAAAGAATCCCTTCTGTTCTTGTATTGGGCAATATTCCCGGGAAAAACAGCCGCGAAAAATCCCGCAACAATTCTTCCCATATTTTTTCTGTATTTTTTAGGCGTTGCGATCATTGCCGTTCCTAAAGCGATTTCAGCAACTCCCGAATAAATAACAGTATCATCTTTATCCAGAGGAACCCATTCCGGAACCTGCGCCTGAAACTCTTTCCTTGCGAAAGTAAGATGTCCTATTCCTGCGGTAATAAGAAATGCGCCGAGTGCAATTCTTGAAATATTTTTTGCTTCCATAATATAGATATTTGTGGGGTGATGATGTAGACTATCCAAATTTCAGACCACGAAAAAAATCAAAAAATCCTGAACACCGGATATATGAGAAAAATTATTAAATTTAGCCAACAGAAAAATCTAATATTTCATGATAGATAAAAGAGTAAAAAATGCAAAGGAAGCCATCGAAGGCATTAAAGACGGAATGACATTAATGTTAGGCGGATTCGGACTTTGCGGAATTCCTGAAAACTCAATTAATGCCTTGGTAGAGAGTGATGTAAAAGACTTAACCTGTATTTCAAACAACGCCGGAGTAGACGATTTCGGTTTGGGATTACTGCTTCACAAAAGACAGATCAAAAAAATGATTTCGTCTTATGTGGGAGAAAATGCAGAATTCGAAAGACAGATGCTTTCAGGAGAACTGGAAGTGGAACTAACTCCACAGGGAACTTTGGCAGAAAAATGCAGAGCGGCACAGGCTGGAATTCCCGCTTTTTACACACCGGCAGGTTTCGGGACGGAAGTAGCGGAAGGAAAAGAAGTAAAAGATTTCAAAGGAAAACCCCACATTCTGGAATATGCTTATGAAGCGGACTTCTCAATTGTAAAAGCATGGAAAGGAGATCACGCCGGAAACCTAATCTTCAAAGGATCGGCAAGAAATTTTAATCATCCGATGGCGGGAGCAGGAAAAATTACGATTGCAGAAGTAGAAGAATTGGTAGAGCCGGGAGAATTGGATCCTAACCAGATTCACATTCCGGGAATCATGATTCAGAGAATTTTTCAGGGTGAAAAATTCGAAAAAAGAATCGAGCAGAGAACCGTTAGAAAAAGAGATTAATTATAAGAAAATTATAAACGTTTATAATTTGTTCATGCATATTGCTCAATAATGATACGGCTTATTTCAATCATTGCTTTTCTGTTCGTGTTTTCCTGTAAAGAAAACAAGATGGTAAAAGATAAGAAAGTGGAAACTTCATTAAACGGCATAAAAAAGGAATCTCAACATCAAATCAAAGAATTTGCAACTTTAGAATTTCGGAGATCATACGTTGGGCACGAGAATTTATCCGAGAGACAGCTTAAAGAATTATACAATTCAAATCCGACTTTGCTGATTGAAAGTACAACAGAAATGGTAAGCAATTTAAATCGAGCCGGATTAATGGATAAACAGGGTTTAGTTATTTCAAAATTTGAGAATAAAAAAGTAAAGAAATCATTTTTAGATAAAGAAAACAAATTAGAAATAAATTTTGACTATTATCCGGATCATAATTCTGAAATAAAAATTGTAGTAAAAGATCATGCAAAAAAGATTTATAAAACAATTGAGTTATCAGTAAGCTATCTTATTGGAGTCATTTTAAAAGATATTGATGGAGATAATTTAAAAGAAATTCTGATAGTAAAAGTAGGATATGTAGTGAACGGAGATAATTTTGATCTACAAATTTTAAAATATCAGTAAAGACTTCGTTCAATTTTCATAAAGGACGAGCTGAAGTAATACTCTGGATTACAAAATAATACCCCGAAATCAACATTCGGGGTAATTTATTTTAGTTATAAAAGCCTAATTGTCATTCTGAACAAAGTGAAGAATCTCACAATCATATAAACTTCCATCTCATCTACACCAAAGTTTTTCTTTCCCCGATCTGCTGTCTCCACATGGCATAATACAAACCTTTTTCTTCAATAAGATTAAGATGAGAGCCGGTTTCTACAATTTGTCCGCGTTCTAAAACGTAAATTCTGTCGGCGTGCATAATCGTGCTTAAACGGTGTGCAATAAGAACCGTAATCTGCTCTTTTTCCTTTGAAATTTCTTTAATGGTTGTGGTAATTTCCTCTTCGGTAATACTGTCCAGTGCAGAAGTGGCTTCATCAAAGATCAGTAAATGAGGTTTTCTCAGTAATGCTCTTGCAATCGCAATTCTCTGCTTTTCACCACCGCTTAGTTTTAGTCCGCCTTCTCCGATCACGGTATTAATCCCGTTTTCAGCACGTTCCAAAAGCGCGGTACAGCTTGATTTTTTTAAAGCCAGTTGCAAATCTTCTTCCGTTGCAGAAGGATTTACAAACAAAAGATTTTCTTTAATAGTTCCAGCAAAAAGCTGAGTGTCCTGCGTTACAAATCCGATCTGGTTTCTCAGTTCATCAAAATCAAATTCCTTTCCGTTGATATTGTTGTATAAAATAGAGCCTTCCTGCGGTCTGTACAATCCCACCAACAGTTTTACCAGAGTACTTTTTCCCGAACCGCTTGGTCCCACAAAAGCAATGGTTTCTCCGTTTTTTACATTAAAGGAAATAGAACTTAAAGCCTTATAATGCGCAGTCTGATGCTGAAAAGAAACTTTTTCAAACTCAAGCTCCTCAATAGCTCCGATTTTCTTCGGCGTTAAAGGTTTCGGTTCCACTTCTTTTTTCATCACCCGGTCGAAATTATTCAGCGAAGCCTGAGCTTCACGGTAAGAAATGATGATGTTTCCGATTTCCTGCATAGGTCCGAAAATAAAGAATCCGTAAAACATTAACGATAAATACTGTCCTGGAGTTACAATATTTTTAAAAATTAATAACAACAACGTAAATGTGATGATCTGCTGTAAAAAATTAACCAGAGTTCCCTGTACAAAACTCAGGGAACGGATACTTTTTACCTTTCTCAGTTCCAGATTCAGAATTTTATAGGTATTGTTGTTCAGACGTTCAACTTCCTGATTGGTCAGTCCCAGACTTTTTACAATCTCAATATTTCTGAGACTTTCCGTGGTACTTCCCGCAAGATTGGTTGTTTCGGTAACAATATTTTTCTGAATGGTTTTTATTCTCTTGCTTAATAAATTCGTTACCACTGCAATAAAAATAATTCCCACTACATAAACCGGCATAATCGACCAGTGCAGACGAATCGCGTACACAGAAACGAAAATAATACTCACCAGAATTCCAAAAAAGACATTAATGAAATTATTGATAAACTTTACAGAATCTTCACGTACTTTCGTTAAAATGGAAAGTGTTTCACCGCTTCTCTGGTCTTCAAATTCCTGAAAAGGAAGCCTCATCGAATGCTTCAGACCGTCCGTGAATATTTTAGCCCCAAATTTCTGAATAATCACATTCACCACATAATCCTGAAACGCTTTGGCAACACGGCTGATCATCGCAGTACCGATTAAAAGTCCTAAAAAGTAAAAAACACCATGATAGATATCAGTTCCGTAAAGATAGTCTTCCATATTTCGGGGAAGAGTTTTCTCTTTATCAAAAAAATTGGGATGGGTTACAAGTTTGTCTAATATGTTTCCTGTAATCGCAGGTGCAAACAAAGAAAAAACCTGATTTACAGCCGCTAAAATAAGCGATATAATAATCAGCCATTTATAAGGTTTGAGGTAATGTAATAAAATTTTCATCGTTTAAATTAAAAGATTACAAATCTACGACAATTTGCCTTTCAAAATTTATCATAGGATAAGAAAGAAAATTATTTCGTAATTCTGAAAAAATGGCTAATTTGGCGGGATAAGATTAAGCTATGCTGACTAAAGAACAAATTGCACAAAGAATTTCAAGAGAAGTAAAAGACGGATATTATGTAAATTTAGGAATCGGAATTCCCACATTGGTTGCCAACTACGTTCCGGACAATCTTTCGGTAGAGTTCCAGAGTGAGAACGGAGTTTTGGGAATGGGGCCCTTTCCTTTTGAAGGAGAAGAAGATGCAGATGTCATTAATGCAGGAAAACAGACGATCACGATTTTAGACGGAGGTTCCTTCTTCGATTCGGCGTTCAGTTTCGGGATGATCAGAGCACAGAAAGTAGATCTTACCATTTTAGGAGCGATGGAAGTTGCCGAAAACGGAGATATTGCCAACTGGAAAATTCCGGGGAAAATGGTGAAAGGAATGGGCGGAGCAATGGATCTGGTAGCTTCGGCGGAAAATATTATCGTTGCGATGATGCACGTAAACAAAGCAGGAGAAAGTAAAATACTTAAAAAATGTACGCTTCCATTAACCGGAGTAAACTGCGTGAAAAGAGTAGTTACCGAATTAGCCGTTTTAGATGTTACTCCTCAAGGTTTTAAACTTATTGAAAGAGCTCCGGGAGTTTCTGTGGAGCACATCATACAATCTACAGAAGCTGATCTGATTATTGAAGGAGAAATTCCGGAAATGCAGTTCTGATAAAAAATAAAAGCTGTTTCAATTGTCTGAAACAGCTTTTTTGTTAAGCTTCATTTATTTCATTCAAACCTATGAGCCTATAAAATATCTTCAGATTTCTTTAAAATAAAAATTTAAAACCGAAAGACAGCGTAGAGATTGCATTTCCGTTAGGTCCGAATACCGCCTTATTATAATCCGGTACTACAGTGGCAACATGAGCCAGAGAAAAATCTGTTGTTTTAATATCTTTTGTTGTTCCCGGATAGTTTTTAATTGTTGTATATGAAAGATTAGCCAGATTATAAGAAAATTCTACCGTAAAATTTTTGGTGAGAACATAATCTAATCCTCCGGAAACAGCCAGCCCTATCTGATTTACCTTGATATCACTATTCGGTACAGATTGTCCGTTTGCTGTCATTTTTGTTTTTCCTGAAATGATAGGAACTGCAAGTTGCCCGAAAAAGAAAAGTCCTCCGTGTATATTCCAGTATTTTCTTGCCAGAGGTTCCACCACCATAAGATTCGTTTTTAAAGTTACATTATCCGCAACCTGATTTTGAGATTTTACACCAATATTTCCTGCTGCAATTCCTACGGCAGTGGAAGGCCCCACAAAATAACCGGCGAGAGGAAGAATCGTAGTACTGGACGATTTACCGGTTTCCGAACCGTCATTTGTGCTTTGATAGCCAAATTGTGCAGTTGCAAACCAAGTTCCTTTTAGACCTTCTTGCTTTTCCTGTGCGTTGCATAGCCCCATTATTATCGTAGAGCCAGCTAATAACATTTTTTTCATGTTCCTAATTTTATTTATTTAACACGATCAAATTTAGGGGGTATTCATCTTTTTTTGTGATGATTTTCGCTGATATTTGTCATTTTGATATTTATCATTTTTGCTAAAAAATATAAATTTTATTTTTAAATTTACGGTATATTAAGCATTTTTATTATGTTATTTTTAATTAATAATTGTTTATTTTAAATTTTATATATTTAAAATATGAATTGAATTTTCAATTATTATTCATAAAATCAATATTCATTTTTTTTATTGAAGAAGCTAACTTTTATCATACTCCGGAATTCTAAAAACAACAGTTTGTTCGCTAACTTTGAGTATGCAAAATGGAGTTTAGTAAGTGATTTCTTTAAAAACAATTTAAATTTTGAATATTATGAAACAAAGAATTCCTGTATCTCAGATCATGACGAAAGACTTAATAACTCTTAATGTTTCGAATACACTGTATGATGCCGAAAAATTATTTAAGAATCACAAAATAAGACACATTCCTGTTGTGGAAGATAAAAAACTGCTGGGAGTATTAAGCTATTCCGATTTATTGAAAATCAGCTATGCAGATGTGGAAGAAGCAGAGGATGTTGAAACAGATGGAGTTTCTGCCGTAGTATATGATATTTTCAGCATTTCGCAGGTGATGACGAAAAGCCCGATGATTGTAGAACCCAATACAACCATTAAAGAAGTGGTGGAAATTTTATCTGAACAGAGCTTTCATTCTATTCCTGTAGTGGAAAATGGAGAACTGAAAGGGATTGTAACTACCACAGATATTTTAAAATATTTATTGAAACAATATTAAATTACAGATAGTACTTCTGCTTTATTTTGATATCGGATATTAAGCAGACAATTAACAGATTATCATGAATTAATCCCTTCAAAACCGGACATTTTGAAGGGATTAGATTTTAAATTATTTGCCGTCCTGCGCTCCGAAAACCTTCTGCAAAATACTTGTGGTTCTCATGGCGGGAGTATTTCGGATTCCGCTTTCTTTTTCTGCTACCATTTTGAAAACTCCGTTAATGGTTTCTGTGGTTACATATTCATTAAGATCTGTAGTTACAGCCTGTCCTGTAAAAGTATTGTATTTAGAAATAATATTGCTCCAGACTTTATCGGCTCCCACTTTTCCCAGTGAAGCTTTTACTTTTGGCTGAAACGCTGTAAATAATTGCGATTGAGTTTTAGTCTGTAAATAGTTTGTCGCTGCATTATTACTTCCCAGTAAAATATTTTTAGCATCCGTGATCGTCATTGAAGTAATCGCTTTTGTAAAGATCGGGGCAGCTTCCGTTACGGCATCTTCCGCAGCTCTGTTCAGCAATTTCACGCCCTGATCGGCAAGACTTCCCAACCCGATAGAGCGTAAAGTAGTGTCGATTTTTCTCAGTTTTTCCGGCATTAAGATTTTTACAGCTTCATTTTTCAGGAAACCGTCCGTTACACCTAATTTTTTCACGCCTTCATTCACACCCAGACTTAATGCTTCCTTTAGTCCCGAAGAAATCTGCGTTGAAGTAAGACTTCCGAGGTTGATTGGAGATGTGGTTGTAGTCGTTTTTGGAGTGGTTGCTGTTCCGCTGGTTTGAGCAGGAACTTTTGGATTGTTAAGATCAATTCCCGTCTGATCTTTCACGGTAGATTTTATAACATCTAAAATCTGTGCATGTGCAGAAACAGAAAATAAAAGTCCGCCCACCAATAGAAATGTTTTTCTCATCGTTTATTTTTTACAAAATTAGATGTTTTCTTATTTAATAAGTTAAATTACGTTTAAAAATTTTCAGAAAATAAGTATATTCGCTTAATCTTAAACTCACAAAATGCAGCGTTTTTTACTGGTACTTTCTGTGCTTTTTTCAAGTCTTTTTTTTACTCAAACCAGATTAAATTTAATTCCCTATCCGCAAAAGGTTGAATTAAAAACAGGGAATTTCGAGGTAAGCGGGAATACACTTTTCGTGGGAGACAAAAAATCGAATGAATACAAATATTTTATGGATAATTTTAAAAAAATCTATCCAAAAAATTCATCTCAAAACATAAAAAAAACAAAGCCAAATTTTATTTCGCTACTGTTAAATAAAGATTTAAAAATTGATAATAAACGAGAGTTTAATTCAAATTACATTATAAATATCAGCAACGAAATGATGATGGTTATTGGAAAGAACCCTGAAGGTCTTTTTCAAGGCATTCAAACTCTTTTACAATTAATAAAAACTTCAGAAGACGGAAAAATTCCCGCTCTCGAAATCCAGGATTCCCCAAAATTTCAATGGAGAGGAATGCATTTGGACGTTTCAAGACATTTTTTCACCGTTGAAGAAGTAAAACAATACATCGATTATCTTGCGATGTACAAACTCAATACTTTCCACTGGCATTTAACCGACGATCAGGGTTGGAGAATTGAGATCAAAAAATATCCGAAATTAACGCAGATCGGTTCAAAACGTAAAGAATCGATGATCGGAGCGTATGTTGATAATACCTTCGACGGAAAACCTTACGGACCTTATTTTTATACGCAGGATCAGATTAAAGAAGTCGTAAAATACGCTCAGGAAAGACATATTACCATAGTTCCAGAAATTGAAATGCCGGGTCACGCTTTAGCTGCATTGTCCGCCTATCCGGATTTAGCCTGTACAAAAGGATCTTTCGAACCTGCCACAAAATGGGGCGTTTTTGATGATGTTTTCTGTCCGAAAGACGAAACTTTTACCTTTTTAGAAAACGTTTTAGATGAGGTAATTGCACTTTTTCCTTCGCAATACATCCACATCGGAGGCGATGAATGTCCGAAAACAAGATGGAAAGAATGCCCTCATTGTCAGGAATTAATCAAAAAAAATAACCTGAAAGATGAGCATGGTCTGCAAAGCTATTTTATCCAAAGAATTGAAAAATATGTGAATTCAAAAGGCAGAAAAATTATCGGTTGGGACGAAATTCTTGAAGGCGGACTGGCTCCGAATGCCGCAGTTATGAGCTGGACAGGAATTAAAGGCGGGGTTGAAGCTGCCAAATCCGGTCATTTTGCCGTTATGACTCCCGGTTCTTACTGTTATTTTGATCATTATCAGGGAGATCCGGCGACGGAACCCAATGCTTTCGGAGGATTTACGCCTTTGGATAAGGTCTATTCTTACAATCCGATTCCCGAAGAACTGAATGCTGAACAGGCAAAATATATTTTAGGAGTTCAGGCAAATTTATGGACGGAGTATATTCTCGATTTCAAACACGTTCAGTATATGATTTTCCCGAGATTACTGGCGCTTTCTGAAGTGGGATGGGGAACTGCTGATCCTAAAAATTATAAGGAATTTGAAGGAAGAGTAGTAAATGAATTCAGAAATCTGGATAAAATGGGTGTGAATTACGCCAAAAGCATTTACAATGTTTCAGGGAAAGTAATTTCTTCTGAAAATGGAGTAGCTTACGAACTTTCAACCTCACAAAATCTGGATGGAATACGATATACAGTGGACGGAACAGATCCTTCTGCCAATTCTCAGACCTATAAAAATCCTGTTCAGATTTCAAAATCAATGACGGTTAAATCGGCTTATTTCGAAAACGGAAAACTGAAAAGTGCCATATCTTCACAAAGTTTCACGATATCCAAGACAACAGGCAAAAAAATCACTTTGGAAGAACAACCGAGCGAAAATTATTCTTTTGGCGGAGCTTTTACTTTAGTCGACGGAATTACTGGAAACCAAAAACAACTGGGAAAAACATGGCTCGGTTTTAATGGAAAAGATGTGGTAGCAACGATTGATTTCGGACAAAAAACTCAGTTTTCAGAGGTGTACTTTAATACTTTAGACAACAAAGGAAGCTGGATTCATTTCGCAAAATCTGCCCAGATTTTTGTGTCTGAAAACGGAACAGATTTTAAATTAATCAAAGAAATCGGAAAAGAAGAAATCCTTTCATCACAAGGAAAAATTAAAGTGAATGCAGGAAGTCAGAATTCAAAATACATTAAGATTAAAATAGAAAATGCAGGCATTATTCCTGCCGGAAATCCGGGTGCGGATTCTAAAGCGTGGCTTTTTGTTGACGAAATTGGCGTAAATTAGTCTTAGAAATTTTATTATGCAGGATTCAGTGCTTTCTTCAGAATTTACTTCCTCTCCGGAACTGGTGGAAAAGCTTTACAGATACGGAGTTACAAAAACCTATGAGGAAGGTGATATTATTCTCGATGAAAATTCGTCCATCCGTTCCATTCCGATTGTGATGAAAGGGATGATGAAGGTGATCCGCACCGAAGAAGACGGGAGGGAAATTCTTCTGTACTACATCAAAGCAGGAGAAAGCTGCATCATGTCTTTTCTGGGCGGAATGCATAATGAAAAAAGCATCGTAAAAGCGGAAGTAGAAGAAGATACCGAAATTCTGTTTCTGCCTGTAGACAAGGTTTCATTGTTTATTAAGGAATATCCGGAATGGCTCGATTATATTTTCAGGTTGTACCATAAACGTTTTGAAGAACTCTTGGATATCATCAATGCGATCGCTTTCAAAAAAGTAGATGAAAGACTGCTGAATCTTCTCCATAAAAAATCTGAAATTCTGAATTCCAAAACCATCATAATCACCCACGAACAGCTTGCCAATGAACTAGGAACCGCCAGAGTCGTCGTTTCCCGACTCCTGAAACAACTCGAAGATTCCGGAAAACTCCAGCTCGGACGAAATAAAATTATGATTTTAGAAGATTAGACAAATCTCTTTGCGATCTTATCTAAGTGAATAGTTTATGCTGAGCTTGTCGAAGTAGCTTCGCGAACTTAAAAACATTTAGTAGTCAAAAAAATCTTCGTGAACTTCGCGATCAAAAAATCTTACAAGTTCGCAAACTTAAAAAACACGCTATAAAAAATCCTTCTGTAACAAAAGTAGCGGTACACCTTTCCCAATATCTTCAATTTTGCATCATAAAGTTGAAAACATGGAAATTTTTGGATATCTCGCTTCTGTTTTAATAGGAATTTCGTTAGGTTTAATCGGTGGTGGCGGAAGCATTCTTACCGTTCCCGTTTTGGTTTACCTTTTCGGGTTAGATGCTTTTCTGGCAACAGAATATTCCCTATTTATTGTCGGAATCAGCAGTGTGGTCGGTTCAGTTTCCTATTTTAAAAAAGGATTGGTGAATTTTAAAACCGCACTTGTTTTCGGCATTCCGTCCATTATTTCCATTTTCCTGACAAGAAATTATATTGTACCCTTAATTCCCGATGAAGTTGTTACGGTCGGCAACTTTGTGGTAACGAAAGATATTTTGTTGCTTTTAATTTTTGCGGGATTAATGATTTTAGCTTCCTACAAAATGATTCAGAAAACTACAGATTGTGTTACCGAAACATCAGATTTACAGAAAAACAGTACCCTTTTGGCTGCAGGAGAAGGATCTGTTGTCGGAATTTTAACAGGTTTAGTCGGAGCAGGAGGCGGATTTATGATCATTCCTGCTCTTGTTAATCTCCTCAAAACCCCAATGAAAGCAGCCATCGGAACTTCGCTGGTTATCATTTCGCTTAATTCGCTCATCGGATTTTTCTCATCAATGAATGCTGTGAAAATCGATTGGAAATTATTAACCACCATTTCATCAATTGCCATTGTAGGCATCATCATCGGTTCGCAGTTATCTAAAAAAATCGACGGAAAAAAACTCAAACCTGCATTCGGATGGTTCATTCTTGTGATGGGAATTTACATCGTCGTTAAAGAACTTTTTTTGTAGTTTTTTCTTTATTAGGGCAGCTGTTTCCGCCCTCCGTTCCCGCTTTTTTGTTCCGTTGCGCTCCACAAAAAGAGCTCCACTCAGGTCGGGCTGCGAAAGATTCGGGGTAAAAAGTATCAAAGTTTAAATTTCTGAATGTAGAAAATATAATATCCTAAAGTCCAATCATTTAAAAGTGTTAGCATCTTTATGACACTCAAAAAGCATAGTAGTCAAAAAATCTTGAGTACATAGTGTTTTAACGTGAGTTTGATGTAAAAACAGTACAAAAGTATCAATAGGAATGGGCTTCAGCCCATTTTAATAATCAAGAAAACAATGGGCTTTAGCCAAAACTTGTACTTAAAGTTAATTTTAGAATAACCATGAAATTCAATCTCTTATAAGCTTTAGCGGCTTTGTGAAACTAAAAAAAATGTGTATTTAAAAAAACTCCGTGGTCTTTGCGTTCAAAAAATAAAACCCCTTCTGTAACAAAAGTAGCGGTACAGAAAATCCCAAACCAAGAAATTTGTATCAGAAAAAATAAGTAAAATTTAAAATCATAAAAAATGAAAATAGAACAGATTTATACAGGATGTTTAGCGCAGGGCGCTTATTACATTGTTTCTAACGGTGAAGCGGCAATCATAGATCCATTAAGAGAAACGCAGCCTTATATTGACCGTCTTAAAAAAGATAATGTTACGCTGAAATACATTTTTGAAACCCACTTTCACGCAGATTTTGTAAGCGGACATTTAGATTTAAGCAAAAAAACAAATGCATCCATTGTTTACGGACCGACTGCAAAACCTGAATTTGAAGCCATTATTGCAGAAGACAATCAGGTTTTTGAGGTAGGAAATATAACCATAAAAGTTCTGCACACACCCGGTCATACCATGGAAAGTTCATCTTTTCTTCTGATTGACGAAAACGGAAAAGAAACGGCACTTTTCAGCGGAGATACCTTGTTTTTAGGCGATGTAGGCCGTCCCGATCTGGCGCAGAAAGCAGCAAACATGACGCAGGAAGAACTTGCCGGTTTGCTTTATGAAAGTCTGTACTACAAAATTTTACCTTTGAATGACGATATTACCGTTTATCCGGCACACGGAGCGGGTTCTGCATGCGGAAAAAATATGCAGAAAGAAACAGTAGATTCATTGGGAAACCAGAAGAAAACCAATTACGCCTTGAATCAGAAAGATAAGGAAAGTTTCATCAAAGCGGTTACAGACGGACTTCTTCCGCCTCCTGCGTATTTTGGAATGAATGTGGCAATGAATAAAAAAGGGTACGACAGTTTCGATGAGGTCTTGGTAAAAGGTTTACAGGCGTTTTCTCCTGACAAATTTGAAGAAATGGCAGAACATTCCGGGGCTTTGATTTTGGACGTAAGAAACAATGAAGATTTTGCAAGAGGATTTGTTCCGCAATCCATTAATATCGGACTGAATGGCGATTTTGCACCTTGGGTCGGAGCTTTGATTGTGGATGTAAAACAGCCGATTCTGCTCATAACCAACGAAAACGAAGAGGAAGAAACCGTGATCCGATTAAGCCGTGTAGGATTTGACAATGTTCTCGGATTTTTAAAAGGAAGTTTCAACGCATGGAAAGACAGCGGTAAAGAAACCGATTCCGTTAACAGAATTTCCGCACAGCAATTCGAACAGGAAATTAAAGAAAAAGAAGCGAAAATTATTGATGTCCGAAAAGAGAGTGAGTACAATGCAGAACATATAGATGAAGCATTCAACAAACCTTTGGCATACATCAACGAATGGATCAGTTCAATCGATCCGGCAGAACATTTCTATCTTCACTGTGCAGGAGGTTACAGAAGTATGATGGCTGCAAGTATTCTTCAGGCAAGAGGCTACCGCAATTTTAGTGAAATTGAAGGCGGGTTCAGCGCAATTTCTCAAACAGACATTCCGGTAAGTGATTTTGTTTGTCAGAGTAAAATTTTAAAATAGATTTAACAAAGAAAGAGACAAAAGATCTTTGGAGATCCAAAATCAGGCAGAATAAAAATCAACAGAGTTATTTTGAAAAGAAAACTTAGCGCTCTTGGCGTTTAAATCCAAAAAATAGGTCAATTTCTGCTGAAGTCGATTTTATTTGCAATCTTTACATCAAACTCACGTTAAAATCATTAATCAGAATATAAAACAGTTTTAATACAAATACTTAATGTTAGAAATCATAAAAGAACCTTGGCCGTGGTACGTTGCAGGACCGTTAATCGGGCTTACTGTTCCGGCTTTGCTGATTTTGGGAAACAAATCTTTCGGGATCAGTTCATCGCTCAGACATATCTGTGCAGCCTGTATTCCTGCAAATATCGGCTTTTTTAAATACGACTGGAAAAAAGAACTCTGGAATTTATTTTTCGTTTTCGGAATTTTTTTAGGCGGAATCATTGCGTCCCAATTTTTAATGAATCCACAAGAAATTACCGTTAACCAGAATCTCAAAACAGAATTAGCAGCCTACGGAATTACAGATTACAGCAATCTCGTTCCGACACAGCTCATGAATTTTACCAGTCTTTTTACAGTAAGAGGATTTATTATGATGGTGGTCGGTGGCTTTTTGGTAGGTTTCGGGACGCGTTACGCGGGAGGATGTACAAGCGGACACGCCATCATGGGACTTTCCAACCTTCAGGGCGCTTCCTTGATTGCAACAATCTGCTTTATGGCAGGAGGCTTTTTAATGGCAAATGTTATTCTGCCTATAATTCTTTCACTTTAAATAAAAAAAATGACACAGGAAAAAGATAGAAGACATCAGGACAGCATTTGTACCAACGAAAGTCAGCTCAAGCACAAATGGTATCACAATTTAAAATACATGATCGTTGGAATATTGTTCGGAATTGTATTTGTAAAAGCAGAAATTATAAGCTGGTTCAGGATTCAGGAAATGTTCCGGTTACAGTCTTTTCATATGTACGGCGTTATCGGAAGCGCTATTCTAACAGGAATGATTTCCGTATTGATCATTAAAAAATTTAATATCAAAACCATTTATGGCGAAAAAATTTCTATTGCTCCGAAGAAATTTAATAAAGGACAAATTTATGGCGGACTGATCTTCGGATTTGGATGGGCCATAACAGGAGCCTGTCCCGGACCGCTTTTTGCACAGATCGGAACCGGAGCCTTTGCCGTAATCATTACTTTGCTGAGTGCCATTTTCGGAACTTGGGTGTATGGATATTTCAGGGAAAAATTACCTCATTAATTTTCAATAAAATCATTTGAGCGGTAGAAAATCTACCGCTTTTTTTATTTCATCTTCATGCGAAAAATCCTTAATTTGGAGCCAAATAAATCTGAGTATGCAAAGTAGAAGAAAGTTTCTGAAAAAATCTGCCGTCGCTTCACTGGCTTTAGCGGTAAATCCGTTGGATCTGTTAGCTAAAAATCAGCCTGAAAACAACAATACAGTCATTAATAAGCCGATCGTTCTTTCCACATGGAATTTCGGTTTAAAAGCCAATGAAGAAGCCTGGACGATTCTCGGAAAAGGAGGAAGAGCTTTGGATGCAGTGGAAAAAGGAGTCCGCCTTGTGGAAAATGATCCGGAAGAGAGAAGTGTAGGTTATGGCGGTCGTCCCGACAGAGACGGAAGAGTTACTTTGGATGCCTGTATTATGGACGAAAATTACAATATCGGTTCTGTTGCCTGTCTTGAAAATATTAAAAATCCGATTTCCGTAGCAAGGGCAGTAATGGAAAAAACACCTCACGTAATGCTGGTTGGAGATGGAGCTTTGCAGTTTGCCGTTTCGCAGGGATTCAAAAAAGAAAATATTCTCACTCCCGAATCCGAAAAAGAGTGGAAAGAATGGCTGAAAGACAGTAAATATCAACCGATCGTCAATATCGAAAATCACGATACAATCGGAATGATCGCTCTGGATGCGAACGGAAATCTTTCAGGTGCGTGTACAACGAGCGGAATGGCTTTCAAAATGCACGGAAGAGTAGGAGACTCTCCGATTATTGGTGCAGGTTTGTTTGTTGATAATGAGGTGGGTGCAGCAACAGCAACCGGTCATGGTGAAGAAGTGATCCGAACTGTAGGAACGCATTTGGTGGTAGAATTAATGAGACAGGGAAGAACGCCGCAACAGGCTTGTAAAGAAGCTGTTGAAAGAATTGTAAAAATTACACAGCGTAGAAATAAAAATCTGAAGGATATTCAGGTGGGTTTTATTGCCCTTAATAAAAAAGGAGAATATGGCTCCTACTGTATTCAGGATGGGTTTAATTTTGCGGTGTATGACCAGAAAGGAAACCGTCTGGAAAAACCAGGTTTTGCATTAAAATAGATGTAATCATCAATAGGAACGGGCTTTAGCCCGTTTTTCAAAATAAAAAATCCATTGGCTTTAGCCAAAACTTAGATTAAAAAAATGTCAAAAATAGAAATAGCGTGCTTCAATCCGGAATCTGCATTAATCGCTTTTGAAAACGGTGCAGACCGAATAGAATTGTGTGACGGATTAAGCGAAGGCGGAACCACGCCTGATTTTGAAACCGTACAACAACTTCGTGGAAAAATCAATATTCCAATCTTTGTGATGGTTCGTCCTCGTGGTGGAGATTTCACGTACACTGATGAAGAATTTGAGCAGATGAAATCAGATCTGATTCAATTAAAATCTTTAAACGTAGACGGTTTCGTATTCGGAATTCTGGATGAAAATGATGAGGTGAATAGTGAACAGAATAAAATTTTGGTTGAACTGGCAAAACCTTATCCATGTACATTTCATCGTGCTTTTGACCGTGCAAAAGATTTAGAAAAATCATTGGAAAAAGTTATTGAATGCGGCTTTACAACCATTCTGACTTCAGGACAGAAACCCAATGTTTCGGAAGGAAAGGAAAATCTTAAAAGATTAGTAGAGTTATCCAGTGGCAGAATAGAAATTCTTGTCGGTGGCGGACTTCGGTCATCCAATATTCAGGAAATACGGGAATTTACCAAAGCCGGATATTTTCATTCTTCCGCAATTACGGACGGTGGAACTTTTGCGAATGCTGAAGAGATTGTTGCTTTGAAGAATAAATAAATTTTCCAACTAAAAAATATATATCAAGTTTGTCATTCTGAATGAAACGGAGTGGAGTGAAGAATCTAAATATAAATGTTGAGATTCTTCCTTCGTCAGAATGACAAAGTAAGCGTTTGAATTTTACTAATAATCAATCTATTAATGAAAAAATCCATACTTTTTACTTTCCTTTTCATACAAATCTTGACCAACGCACAAACTTCAGAGCGTAATTTATCCTCTGAAAAATGGAAATTCAAAAATTCCAAAGAGAATAATTGGTTGACTGCTTCTGTTCCGGGAACTGTTCATTTGGATTTGATGAATAACAAGATCATTCCCGATCCTTATAAAGATGAAAATGAAAAAAAAGTACAATGGATAGAAAATGAAGACTGGGATTATCAGACTTCATTTAACATTTCCTCAAAGGATTTGGAAAATCAAAATATTGAATTGATTTTTAATGGATTGGATACGTTTTCCGAGATTTATTTAAATGGGAAATTGATTCAATCGACAGACAATATGTTCAGAAAATGGACAATTCCGGTTAGACAAAGTTTAAAGAACGGTGAAAATATTTTACAGGTAAAATTCAGATCTGCGGTAAATGTCGGAAAAGAATTAGCCCAAAAAGTTCCTTTCACCATGCCGGAATCTCCGAGAAGTTTTGTGAGAAAAGCGCAATATCAGTTCGGTTGGGATTGGGGACCAAGATTAGTGACGGCAGGAATCTGGAAAGACGTTAAATTGAATTTCTGGAACATTGCGAGGCTAGGTCATGTAAAAATCGAACAAAAAATTTTAACAAAGCAAAAAGCAGATTTAAATATTCATGCTGAAATTTTCACTAAAGAAGAAGGGAAATACAGTTTTTCAATTAACGGAAAATCTCAAAATATTTCTTTAAAATCCGGATTGAATTTAATTTCAATTCCTTATCAGATTCAAAATCCGAAATTATGGCAACCCAACGGTTGGGGCGATCCGAACTTATATGATATCAAAGTTTCTTTACAAAAAGATTCAAAAATAATTGCTGAAAAATCTGAAAAAATCGGACTGAGAACAGTGGAATTAATTCAGGAAAAAGATGCAAAAGGAAAATCGTTTTATTTCAAAGTAAACGGAAAACCAATGTATGCGAAAGGAACCAATTGGATTCCGGGCGACAGCTTTTCTCCGAGAATGACCAAAGAAAAATACCAAAAACTCATCAAAGACTGCAAAGAAGCCAACATGAATATGATCCGTGTCTGGGGCGGCGGAATTTATGAAGATGACGAATTCTACAAAGCCTGCGACGAAAATGGAATTTTGGTTTGGCAGGATTTTATGTTTGCAGGGAGCTTTTATCCGTCCGATGAAAACTTTCAGAAAAATGTTGAACTTGAAGTAAAAGATCAGATCGAAAGGCTTCAGAATCATCCTTCTCTGGCGTTGTGGTGCGGAAATAACGAAATCGATGAAGCGATCGTCAATTGGGGTTATCAGAAACAGTTTAAATATTCAAAGGAAGATTCGCTGCAGGTCTGGAAAGATTATAAGAAAATTTTTCATGAAGTAATTCCCAATTCCATTCAGAAATATGCGTCTTCCGATAAGCAAATCTATTGGGAAAGCTCACCGTCCATCGGATGGGGACATAAAGAAAGCCTTACGGAAGGCGATTCCCATTATTGGGGCGTTTGGTGGGGAGAACAGCCGTTTGAAATTTACAATGAAAAAGTTCCGCGTTTTGCTTCAGAATATGGTTTTCAGGGAATGCCAACATTGGAAACTACAAAATCCATGTTTTCAGGAAATCCTGATTTAAGCTTACAAAATGGAACCATAAAAGCTCATGAAAAGCATTCCAGAGGCTGGGAAATTATTGAAAATTACATGAAGCGTGATTATATCGTTCCGACAGATTTTGTGAAATACAATTATGTTTCGCAGTTGCTTCAGTCTCGCGGAATGCAGATTGCCATTGAAGCGCACCGCAGAGCAAAACCTTACAATATGGGAACTTTATACTGGCAACTCAACGATTGTTGGCCTGTCGTTTCATGGTCTTCCATAGATTATTCAGGAAACTGGAAAGCGCTGCATTATCAGGTGAAAAGGAGCTTTGAAAATCAGGTGATTTTAGTGGAAGAAAAGGAGGGAATTCTAAATTTTTACGGAATTAATGACGGATCTGATACAATTAAAGACGTAAGCTTAGAGTTTGAAGTTAATAATTTTAAAGGTGAGAATATTCTTGCTGCAGTTTCAACTCCGAAACAAAATTGGGAAGGAGCTGTAAAGTTTGATTCTTCATCTATCAATGAACTAGTCGGTGAGGCTGATAAAAATGAACTGTTTTTAAATGTAATTTTAAGAGGAAAAGATGAAAAAATAATTGCCGAAAGCAACTATTTCTTTGCAAAGCCAAAAGATTTAAAATTAACAAAACCCAACCTCAAAATCAGGAAAATATCTGCCACTGAAATTGAAATTTCCACAGATGTTTTGGCAAAAGACGTTTATCTGATAGGAGATACCCATTTCAGCGATAATTTTTTCGATTTGCTTCCAAAAACATCCAAAAGAATTACCCTTTCAAAACAATTGGAGAAAATAGAGGTAATGAGCTTGTTTGATACGATGAATTGATATTGGATTTATATAAAGCTGCTATTCTGAATATATACAGAAAGTTTACAAACGGAGTTCAGAATCGTAATTAAAAATACTTTGTAGCCAATGCAATAGATTCTTCCTTCGTCAGAATGACAAAAATAAAGTTTTTTGATAATGGGAAATAAGCGATTAAAAAGAAATCAACCGTAAATTTGCACAATAATTCAAAACTATGGTAAATTTTGTTCTGATTGCAGTGTGTATTATCGCGGGAATGGTTTTCAAAGCAACAAAATCCATCCATCCCGATGCGCATAAGGGAATCAACACCTGGATTCTCTATCTTGCACTTCCGGCGGTTTCATTCAAATATTTACCGAAAGTTCACTGGTCGGCAGAAATGCTGTTTCCGGTGGTGGCAACTTTTCTTACAGCGGTTTTCTGCTTTTTCTTTATGATGTTTTACAGCAGAAGCAAAGGCTATTCACGGCGTTCCCGAAGCACTCTGGAACTCGTAAGCGGCTACAGCAATACTTCGTTTATCGGTTTTCCGCTCATTTCAGCTTTTTACGGAGAAAGTTTACTGAGTATTGCCATTATCTGTGATCAGACCATGTTTTTTGCACTTTCAACATTAGGAATTATTGCCGCTTTAAAAGGCGGAAGCAAATCCGGAAAGATCAGCGCTGCATTTATTCTGAAAAGACTCGTTACCTTTCCGCCTTTAATTGGCTGTGTCGCTGCATTGATTCTGTCTCAATTCGTTGATTTCACTCCTGCAGAACCTTTTTTCGATAAATTAGCAGCCACAGTTAGTCCGTTGGCTTTATTTTCAGTCGGATTACAACTGAAATTCAATGGCTGGAAAAAACTGATTCCCCAAATGTCGGTTTCCATGTTTTACAAACTTATTCTGGCTCCGGCAATAACGCTCGGATTAGCACTTTTACTCGGAATAAAAGGAAATATTGCCAGAATTACCATCTTCGAATCGGCAATGCCTACAGTCGTTACCTCAAGCATTATTGCGGAGCAGTACCGATTAAATACAAAACTTACCAATTTAACGATCGGCTTCAGTATTATTGCGGCTTTTTTTACTTCCGCAATCTGGTTTTACATTATCGATTATTTTTTTAATGGATAATGGACATTATTATTTTTAATGTGAGTTTAGTGTAAAAACTATACAAAAACATCAATAGGGATTTATCCTATTTTAATGATTAAGATAACAATTGGCTTTAGCCAAAACGTATGCTAAATTTCGGTTAAAATCAATTTTGATTATGAATTTTCACATTGGACTAAAACTTAACTCTCTTAAACTCTCAAACGCTTCAACATTTTTTTTGGAGCTTTTTCCGGCTTTCCACTGTATCTTTTGGGTTACGGGCTCCGCTTCGCTCCGCCCGCAACCCAAAAGGATGTCGTTGCAATCCGGGCTAAATAAAACTCATGGCGACGAGCAGCGCGACGAAATAATCTCCAATTGAACCGATTAATTTTGAAACTTTTGTATGGTTTAGATTCTTTCAGAACGACAAACTTGATGTTCATTTTTATAAAAATTGTTTAAAGTAAAATGGTAGAAAACTCTATAGAGTTTTATCTGTGTAGACATCATATTCGAAGGCGTTTGGCGTTCCGTAGGAACGCTATCTTTAGACAATTTATCGTATTTACAGATATCAATCCTACGGATTGATGGATAGATTTATTCTTATTTCTACACAGATTCCGCTCCCAAAGGAGCAAAACTCTTTTTGATAATAAGCTTTAAATATTTCATCTCATTTGCTGAGTCAAACGCCTTTGCGAACGAAAAAATATATATAATCATTTAAAGAAAATCTTAGCGGTCATTGCGCTTAAAAGTATCCCATAAAAACACACCATCAAAAAAATTGCAGTTCACAAAAGAAAAAATTAATTTTACACTTTAAATTTTTCCCTTGAATTACGCCCAGATTGTTTTACCGTTAAACCTAAAAGGATCTTTCACTTATAAAGTTCCCGAAGAACTGCAAACACGAATTCAGACAGGAATGAGAGTTTTGGTTCCTTTTGGCGGCAAAAAAATCTATACGGGAATTGTTTTTGAACTTCACAACAATGCGCCTGAAACTTTCGTAGCAAAAGAAGTCATCAGTCTTCTCGACGATCAGCCGATTGTTCCGCAGGAGCAGATTAACTTCTGGAACTGGCTTTCCGACTATTATTTGTGCGGTTTGGGAGAAATTTACCGTTTTGCTTTTCCTTCGTCTTTGAAACTTGAAAGTGAAACCTACCTCAAGCTGAAGCCGAATGTAAAAGTTGACTTTGAAAACCTTGATGTTAACGAAATGTATCTCATTCAGGCTTTGGAAGTACGGCAATTGATTAATCTGACTGATATTGAAGCATTTATTCCAAAGAAAGATATCATTAAAACCGTCAATTCTTTAATCGATTTGCAGTACATTGAAATCGACGAAAAAATTGCCGAAAAATACAGAGCGAAAGAAATTGCGTACGTAAAAATCAATGATGAGGTTTTACAGCGTCAAAATCTTACAGAAATACTTTTATCCTTAAAAAGAGCGCAAAAGCAGAAAGACCTTTTCCTCCATATTTTAGAAAAGCAGACCGAAAATCCTGATTTGCCCATCAAAAAATCAGAACTTTTTGAAGACGGATATTTCGGAAGTTCGCACTTTAAGGCTTTGGCAGATAAAAATCTGGTAGAAGAATATTATATGCAAAAAGACCGCATTGAAAGTTATGAAGGTGAAATAGAAGAGATCGAAGAACTTTCGGAAGCCCAGAAAGAAGCGAAAAATGAAGTGGATGAAGCCTTTGAAGAAGGAAAAAATGTTCTGCTTCACGGAGTAACTTCTTCCGGAAAAACACATATTTATTTAGAGAAGATAGAAGAATGCATCAGCGAAGGAAAAAATGTGCTGTTTTTACTTCCCGAAATTTCTTTAACCAAACAGATCACTCAACGATTAGAAAAAAAATACGGAAGACAACTTGGGTTTTACCATCAGAAACTTACGGATTTTGAGAGGGTGGAAGTCTGGAGAAGAATCAGGCAGAATGATATTAAAGTTTTAATCGGAACACGAAATTCTTTGTTTTTACCTTTTCAGAATGTCGGGTTGGTTATTGTGGATGAAGAACATGATTCTGCGTACCGTCCGAGAGAGGTTTCTCCTTATTTCAATGCAAAAGATGCGGCACTGGTTTTTGGAAATTTTTATGGGGCAAAAGTCATTTTAGGATCTGCAACACCTTCTGTGGAAAGCTATTACAACGCCAGAAAAGATAAAATGAAATACGTTTTTCTGGAAGAGCGCTTTGGAAATGTCAATCTTCCTGAATATGAACTCATTAATTTCAAAGAAGCTCAGGAATCCAAAAAAGTATCCGGAAATTTTTCTTTGCAGTTGATTGACGAGATTAAAAAAGTGATCGAGGAAAAAAATCAGACGATTGTTCTCCATAACCGCCGCGGTTACGCCAATGTTGTGGAATGCGAAACCTGCGGTTACGTGAACTACTGTTCCAATTGCGATGTAGTAATGACGTATCACAAAGCTGCCAACGAAATGAAATGTCATTACTGCGGACAGAGAGCATCCAAACCCAAGGTTTGCCCGAAATGTCATTCCGAAAACCTGAACGAAAGAGGAGTTGGAGTAGAGCAGATCCATGAAGAAGTATCTAAATTATTTCCCGATCATGAAGTGGACCGAATGGATGTGGATTCCATGAGAAAGAAATTTGCCTACGAAAAATTATACGAAAAAATTGAAGATCGGGAGACCGATATCGTTGTCGGGACTCAAATGATCTCAAAAGGTCTGGATTTTGATCACATCGAGCTGGTTGCCATTCCAAAAGCCGATTCCTTGTTATATGTTCAGGATTTCAGAGCAGAAGAAAGAGCTTATCAACTCATTACTCAGGTTTCCGGAAGAGCGGGAAGAGTTTCCGGAAAAGGAAAAGTGTTAATACAGACTTTTAATCCGGATCATTCTGTTTTTCAGTTAATTAAAATGAATAGTCCGGCGAAAATCTATAAATATATTTTAACGGAACGCCAGAAATTCCATTATCCGCCTTTTACAAAGCTGATTATGATAGAACTGAAGCACAGGAGAGAGGATAAAGCCAACCGCGCTTCCCAGTTTTTAGGATCCATCCTTAGAAAATATCTTCCCGAAGATTGTGTTCTGGGTCCGGAAAAAGCTCAGATTGCGCGACTTAACAATCTCTATCAGTTCCAGATCATGCTAAAACTTCCCAAAGGTAAAAAGTATGAAGAGTATAAAAAAAGGGTTTTAGCAAGTCTGAAAGAATTTGATGAAATTACAGCGTATCACAGCATCAGAAAAGACGTTTTTGTAGATTTTTAACAATTTTTAACAAACTTTATACTCTTTTTATAATAGTCTACTGAACTGCCATACAACAATATTTTCTACATTTGATCGTTGATTATATGTTTGGTGTTTTGCATTTCAATTTAACCCGTTGATTTTTAAACCATCCAAACTATAGCAAAAGAAAAATAGATGGTAAATTTCAGAAAGTATATTTCAGGTGTTGCGGTGCTGGCTTCAGGATTTTTTCTTGCACAGTCTACCGTTTCTACAGTTCTGTATTCTCCGGCTTACGACAATCAGAAGAGCAGTTTAAACTTACCTTCTCCCATCACTTCCATGGTGGAAAAAACTATTTTGTCGCCGAAAGAACTTGTAGACATTAATGTAAACACTATGATGACCGATCCTGTGCTGAAAAATGCAACTTGGGGATTCGTAGTGTACGACCCGAAAACGAAGAAAGTAATTTCTTCGTATAACGAAAATACTCCTTTGGTTCCAGCTTCTACAACGAAATTATTAACTACCGAAACGGCAATGAATATGCTGGGCGAAAGTTATCGTTGGAATACCCAATTAGAATATTCAGGAACAGTGGATGAAAACGGAGTGTTAAACGGAAATCTTTACATCGTCGGAAGCGGAGATCCTTCTTTAGGAACCAATAAAGGCGGAGCTTGGGCTTACAGAGACATTATTACAGATTTCAAAGAAGGACTTTCTCGTGAGGGAATCAAAAAGGTAAATGGGGATATTATTATCCAGACAGCGCTTTTCAAAGGCAATATTTCGAAGCTTCCGGAAAATGTTGTATGGTTGGAAAACAATAATTACTATTTGCCGGTTGGTACAACGAAAGAGATCAATCCTGCCAATGAAAAACTGATCGTAAAGAAAGGAAACAACTTTTCAACCGATAAGAAATTTTTCTACGTTTCTCCGTACAACAACCAGATGGTGTATGCAGATAAATACGAAGGCGACGGAATTTTAACAACAAAATTACCCGATGCTCCGGCTTATCTTGCAAACTCTTTCAAAACAACTCTCGTAAAAAGCGGAATTTCTGTAACAGGGAAAGTAACTCCTAAAATGACGGATGCGAATCCTGAAGCCAGAAAATTAGTTTCCGTGTATAAATCTCCTACTTTAGCGGACATTATTTATTATACCAATCAGCACAGCGATAACGGTCTTGCTGAAGCATTGTTAAAAACGGTTGGTTTTCAGAGTCTTGGAGACCAGACCACAGAATCCGGAAGAAAAGTAGTAACGGAACATCTTAAAAATGAAGGTTTCGATATGCTTGGTTTAAATTATATCGACGGAAGCGGACTTTCGAGAAGCAATAACGTAACGCCGATTGCCCAGGCAAAATTCTTAACCTCTTTAATGGATGAAAAATATTACAAAACATATTTAAATTCATTACCGATTGGAGGACAGTCCGGAACGTTGAAAAGAATGTTCAACGGACTTGGAAACGGACAGGTTTTTGCAAAAACAGGAACGCTGAATAAAGTAAAAACATTAGCAGGATACATGAAAACGAATACAGGAAAAACGCTGGTTTTCTCTTTAATGGTGAACAACTACGCAGGATCTGTAGACATGGTAAAGAAAAGAATGGAAAAAATTCTTGAACCTGCTTTAGATTTATAGAATTGTTAAAATTTAACGAATAATAAAACCTTTTAATCATCGATTGGAAGGTTTTTTTATATCTTTGATATATTTTTTAAATTGAATATGAAAAAGTTTTACTTTTTAGTTTTGGGTATGCTTACTTTTCAGCAATTAAGCGCTCAGAATGAAAATATCGAAAGAAAAGCGATGATGGCGAAGGAAATGAAATCTTTCGCTCACAAAATGGCGGTCGGAAACGTCAACCCGAATACCCTGAATTACGATCTCCAGTATCAGAGGCTGGATCTTACCATTAATCCGGCGGTGTATAATGTTTCGGGTTCCGTAACGTCTCATTTTAAACCCAACCAGAGTTTAAGCTCTATTTATTTTGATCTGGATAATCAGATGACGGTTTCGGGAGTGCAGTATCACGGAACGCCGCTTACTTTTCAGCAGTTGTCTACCAAAGAACTGAAAATCAACTTTCAGTCTGCTATTGCGGCAAATGTGCTGGATTCTTTAACGGTAACGTATTCAGGATCGCCTGCAACAACCAATAATGCCTTTTTTAACGGAACACAGGGCGGAACCGCAGTTTTATCTACTTTAAATGAACCTTACGGAGCGCAGGACTGGTTTCCTACAAAACAGAGTCTGAACGACAAAATCGAAAGAGTAGATATAAAAGTAACCACCCCTTCACAATACAGCGTTGCTTCCAACGGAAAGCCCATGTCTGAAACCATTTTAGGCAATGGTCAGAAACTGACGTTCTGGAGAACGCAGTATCCGACTGCAGCATATCTGATCGCTCTTTCCATCACCAACTTCGTAAAATTAACGGATACAATGGGAAATCCTCCTTTTCCGTTCATTAATTATATTTTTCCGGCAACGTCCACAAATACAACAAGTATGAATAACATCGACTGGACAAAAACGGTGATGAATACTTTTGAAACCTACTTCGGACCTTATCCTTTCCGAAATGAAAAATACGGACATATGGAATTTCAGGCGGGTGGCGGAATGGAACATCAAACCATGTCTTCCATGGCGGGATGGAGCAGAAGTCTCATTGCCCATGAGTTGGCTCACCAGTGGTTTGGAGACAAAGTAACCTGCGGTGCGTGGAACGACATCTGGCTGAATGAAGGTTTTGCCACGTTTGGAGAACATGTTGCCAATGAAAAATTGCTGATGACGAGCACCGACTTTTTAAATTATCTGTTGACTCAGAAAAACTTTGTTACAGGTTCGCCAACAGGAAGTGTTTATGTTGCTGATGCCAATCTTAACAGTGTAGGAACCATTTTCAACAGCAGATTGTCTTATTCAAAAGGAGCGTATGTGCTGAGAATGCTGAAATGGATTTTGGGAGATGCTGCATTTTATCAGGCAATTCAGGAATACCATTCCAGACCGAATTTGGCTTATAATTATGTGAAAACTCAGGATTTTAATGCGTCTTTATTAACGTCTACCGGAAAAGATTTTACAGAATTCTTCAACGACTGGATTTACGGACAGGGTTATCCTACGTATGATATCCGTTGGAAGCAGGTAGGAAATACCGTTACTTTCAGAGCGTCTCAGACGCAAAGCAGTTCAACGGTAAGTTTCTTCGAAATGCCTTTACCGATCAAAGTAAACGGAACAGGAGGACAGGTTGCTTATTTTGCTTTGAATAATACGACCAACAACCAGTATTTTACGCAGTCGGTAACATTTCCTGTAGCGAGTGTAGAATTTAATTATGAATATCAGATTCTGGACAGAAATTCTACGGTAACTCAGGATAACACACTGGGAACTGCAGATTTAGTTAAAGAAGAATTTGCTTTATATCCGAATCCGGCTAAAAATGAACTGAACTTAAAAGGGATTACAAAGCCTACAGATTTCTCCATTTATTTCACAGACGGTAAATTGGTAAGACAGGGAACGTATCAGCCGGAGAAATCAATCAATATTTTAGAATTGGTTCCGGGAACGTATATTTTTAAAATTAACGATAAGAACGTGAAGTTTTTAAAGAAATAATTTTTACAGCATAAAGTCAAAACCTTCAGATTTTCTGAAGGTTTTTTGTTTAAAAATGGTTAAATGAAATTGGATAATAGGTGTATAAAGATCTTTCTGAGGAAAATATTAAATAAAGTAGTTCCATGATAATATATTTAGGGTTAATAATTCACTAAATCTGAAAGCTTTTTTGTCTTTTAATGGCGCGATTGGCTTTTCTTCTGGCTTTTCTTACCTTAAAATCGAACCATTTTTCTTTGAATAAATTTCGCATCACATTATCAAAATTCCGGATCAGGACTAAGTTTTTAAAGACCCGCCATTTTTCCAGCCAGCTATAAGGCAAAGCTCTTACAGAAACAGAATATCCTTCCGTTTCATACTGAATGTAATGCCACCATCCGGAAGGAATATAAAGCGTTTCGCCGGGTTGTATAACAGCTTCATAACCGTTTATGTATTTCAGTCCCGGAAATTCTTCGAAATCAGGCTCTTTAATATTGGTGATGGAATGAAAGTTATAAGGAAGTTTATACAGCAGATCCGACTGTTCCCACGGAAAAAGCCAGATTCGTTTAATGCCTTGAAACTGAGTTATGAAAACATGGGACATATCAATATCCACATGATTTCGGGTAACCGAACCTTCACCTCCGAAAAACATAAAAGGAAGCCATTTTATAATTTTTCCATTTGTAACATCGTTGTAAATGATATCATTTTTTAATTCTGGTTTAATGCTTAATAAATTGAATAAAAAAAGACGATGTTCGGTAGGAGAGGAAGTTATAAGATCCAGATATTCTGAAAAAGTACTCTGTCCGATTGGTTTACTGGCGATTCTGTCCAGAGATTCAATTTCACTTCCATAGATATTCACTTTATGTTCTCCTGCAATTTCTTTAAAATATTCATAATTCCATTTTTCAAAAGCAGGACTTTCAGGAGCCGCAAAATCTTTTAAGATTACTGGCTTTGCAGGTTTTAGATAGGTTTTGATAAAATCCTCTGATGATATATTTTCAATTTTTTGTACTGGTGATAATCGCATTTTCTGATTTTATTCAGCAAATATAGCAATTAGTCTACCAAAATTATAGACTATTAACAAAAGTATTATGATTTTGTACAGACATTTACAATAAAAAGGAGAAATCCTGTTACTTTACCGCGATTTTATTAAATTAGCGCATCTTAAAAATTATTAGAAATGATCTCTAAAAAGTATCTTGAAAATTTACAGAACGAACTTCAGAATATTGAAAACGACGGACTTTACAAAAGAGAAAGAATCATCACTTCTCAGCAGAGTGCCGAAATAGAAGCCAACGGAAAAAAGCTGCTGAACTTCTGTGCGAACAATTATCTGGGATTATCCAACCATCCTGAAGTGATGAAAGCTTCTCAGGAAATGATAGAATCTCACGGTTACGGAATGTCTTCGGTTCGTTTTATCTGCGGAACTCAGGATATCCATAAACAACTGGAGCAGAAAATTGCAGACTTTTTAGGTCTTGAAGATACCATTTTGTATGCTGCCTGTTTTGATGCGAACGGAGGAGTTTTTGAACCTTTATTTACGGAAGAGGACGCGATTATTTCAGATGAACTGAACCACGCTTCCATTATCGATGGTGTTCGTTTGTGTAAAGCAGCGAGATACCGTTACAAAAACAACAATATGGAAGATCTGGAAGCTCAGTTAATTGCAGCTTCCGAAAAAAATCACCGTTTTAAAATCATTGTTACAGACGGCGTTTTCTCAATGGACGGAATCGTTGCAGATCTGAAAGGAGTTTGTGATCTTGCCGATAAATACGATGCTTTGGTAATGGTAGATGATTCTCATGCAACAGGTTTCATTGGGAAAACAGGTCGCGGAACGCACGAAGCCAACGAAGTGATGGGTAGAGTAGACATTATTACTTCCACGCTTGGAAAAGCTTTGGGCGGGGCTTTAGGCGGATTTACTTCCGGTAAAAAAGAAATCATTGATATGCTGAGACAGCGTTCAAGACCGTATTTGTTTTCAAACTCTTTGGCTCCGGGAATCGTGGGAGCAGCTTTGAAGGTTTTGGACATGATTTCTGAAGATACTTCTCTTCGCGATAAAGTAATGGAAAATGCAGAATATTTCAGAGCGGAAATGATATCTAAAGGTTTCGATATTCCGGATGGTGATGCTGCCATTGTTCCTGTAATGCTTTATGATGCGCCTTTGGCTCAGAAAATGGCTGAAAAGTTAATGGACGAAGGAATTTATGTAATCGGATTCTTCTATCCGGTGGTTCCGAAAGGAAAAGCGAGAATCAGAGTTCAGCTTTCAGCGGCACATACGAGAGAACATCTTGATAAGGCAATTGCTGCTTTTGAAAAAGTTGGAAAAGAATTGGGAGTAATTTCTTAAAAATAAAACACCTCTACAATTGTAGAATAAAAACAGAATTTCTATATTTACGGAAATTCTGTTTTTTTATGCAAAAAATATCCCTCATTTTACTGAGTGTTTTATTATTGGCTTCCTGCAACACCAAGATGAATCAGTACATCAAAGACGAAAAGAATGTCAGTAAACGACACGGCAAATGGAAGGAAGAATATTCTTCGGATGAAGGAACGCTGATTGCCGTCGGAAAATATAAGAACGGTGAAAAAGTCGGGATCTGGAAAACCACATTGAATAATCAGCTTTTTCAGAAAGATAAAATAAAAAAGAACATTACAAAGACCAAGATATACCATCAGAACGGGAAGCTGATGCAAAGCGGACAGTCTAAAATGGATGTCTCTAAAAATGAACGCCACTGGTATTACTTCGGAGACTGGAAATTTTACAACGAAAAAGGAAATCTCCAATATATAAAGAAGTATGAAGATGGTAAAAAAGTAGACAGTATTTCATTCGACAAACACTAAGCTTGAAAATCCCTCAGCTTTTTAATATAAAATAATGAACATAACAGAATAAAAGCAAGATTTATTCTGTTTTCTAGTAAATATTTTTGTCATTAACATTATATTTGCCATTAATTTTTCAGAATGCTTTACACCATAATAAAAGCGCTTCATATTATCTTCATGGTAAGCTATTTTGCGGGAATTTTTTATCTCGTAAGAATTTTTGTATACTATAAAGATACCGATGAATTCGCGGAAGAAAAGAAAAAGATCCTCAGAGAACAATATACGTTTATGGCCCGAAGGCTCTGGAACATCATCACCGTTCCTGCCGGAGTAATCATGACGGTTTGCGGACTGACAATGATTTTTCTGAATCTCGGATTGATGAAAATGCCATGGTTTCATTTGAAACTAACTTTTTTGGTTGGTTTGGCTTTTTTTCATTATTGGGCTTGGCGAAAGCTGCTTTTAATTATAAAGCTAAACGGCGAAACGCTATCTACTTCTAATGTGAAACTGAGACAGATTAATGAGATTGCTACATTCATTTTATTTCTGGTGGTTTTTACGGTAATTTTAAAATCTTCTGTTATAGAATATTGGTGGCAATTAATCGTCGGATTTTTCGTTCTGGTATTTTTAATCATGATGACGGTAAAACTGGTAAATAAGAATAAGAATAAGAAAAAGTAATGATTCGGTTGATGGTTGTTGGTTTATAGTTGATGGGTGAATTTTATATCAAAAAACAGTCAACTAAAAACAATCAACGATCAACTAAAAACAATCAACATTTGACAATAAAACTATGATTGCAATTTTAAAAAAAGAACTTTGGAGCTACTTCGGAAACTGGAGCGCGTGGGTAATCATCGCGGCTTTCAGTCTGATCGCGACGCTGTTTCTGTTTTTTTTCGACAACGACTCCAACATTTTTGAGATCGGAATGGCTTCTCTGCAAAGTTATTTCGTCCTGGTTCCTTGGTTACTGATGTTTATTATTCCCGCACTTTCCATGAAAACTTTTGCGGAAGAACAGCAGACTGGAACCTTAAACTGGCTGTTTTCTCAACCGCTGAAAGTTTCAGATCTTGTTTTCGGAAAATTTCTTTCAGTTTGGATTGTTGGAATTTTATGCCTGATTCCATCGTTAATTTACCTTTACACGGTTTATGTTTTGGGCGTTCCTGCCGGAAATGTAGATCTGGGAATGACGTTCGGAAGCTATATCGGGTTAATTATTTTAATTGCAGCATTTTCCGGAGTGGGAATTTTGGCGTCTTCGCTTTCCCAAAACCAGATTATGGCTTATCTGTTGGGCGTTTTCATGTGTTTCATCATGTATTTCGGGATCGAGCAACTGGCAAGTTATAAATTGTTGGGAGGCGCAGATTTTATTTTACAGAATGTAGGGTTTTACCAGCATTTCTTAGGCTTTACAAGAGGTCTTATCGATTTTAAGGATGTGGCTTATTTTGCTTTAATCATCGGTGTTACATTAGTTTTGTCCAATCATTTCATTAATAAAAAGAAGTAGAATGATGAAGAAGATACAGTTCAAATCTCCGCTAGGAATTTTACTTTTCGTGGTTTTGCCATTGGTGGTTATTCTTGCTATTTCAGGAATAAGATTGGATTTAACCAAAGAAAAAAGATATACGCTTTCCGATAATACCGTTAAGGTTCTGGAATCTGTAAATAAACCTTTGGTCGTCGATGTTTATCTGGAAGGAGACTTTCCGGCAAGTTTCAAGCAGCTTCAGAGCGAAACGAAATTTATGCTGGAAGAGTTCAGAAAAATTAATCCGAAGATCGATTTTAAATTCATCGATCCTATTAAAACCAAAATGTCTAAAGATACTTTGATGGCGATGGGAATGCAGCCTTCCATGCTTCCGGACATCAAAGACGGCAAAGTTTCTCAGATCATGCTCTTTCCTTATGCAGTAGTAAAATATGATAAGAGGGGAGTTTCCATTCCTTTGGTGGTTCAGCAGACAGGAATTGATGCCGATCAGCAACTTACGAAATCTATTGAAAATTTAGAGTACAATCTGGTTTCGAACATTAAAAATATTGCGGCGCACAAAAGAAAGAAAATCGGGATTCTGGTGAATCAGGATGAGCTGAATCCAAGAGAATTTCAGGGATTCATGCAACTGGCAACAGAAAGTTATGATGCAGGTCCTATTATTCCTAAAAACCAAACCGAACTTACCATCGCAGATATTCCGACCTTAAAGCAAATGAATGCTTTGGTGATCGCTAAACCTAGAAAGGCTTTTACGGACGGTGAAAAAGTAATTCTTGACCAATACATCATGAACGGCGGAAAAACATTGTGGATGATTGATGCCGTAAATGCGGAAATGGATACGTTGATGAGGTCTCAAAAGGTAATGCCTTTTCCTGTAGACATCAATATGACGGATTTTTTCTTCAATTATGGAATCAGGATCAATCCGGCTTTGGTGAAAGATGTGAAGAAGTTTGCGCTGTTGAGATTAGTAACGGGAGAAGTGAGCGGAAATCCACAGTACACCAGTCTTCCGTGGCCGTATTTTCCTTTGGGAATTGCAGAAAGCAACAATCCGATTACGAAAAATATCAATCCTGTCAAGTTTGAGTTTCCGACTTCCATCGATACACTGGGCGGAAGAAAAAATATCAAAACGAACGTTCTTTTTGAATCGAGTGAAAGAACTTTATTGAAGCAGGTTCCGAATTATGTGGATCTGAAAGAAATTTCCAGTGTCGACAGTCTCGGACAGATGGAAAAACCAAGCACACCGAAGATTTATGCAGTATCTTTAGAAGGAAAATTCAATTCTGCATATGCTTCCAGAATCGAAAGAAAATCCTATCCGAATTTTAAAAGTTCGAGCCCTGAAAATAAAATGATTGTGATCGCCGACGGAGACGTAGGAAGAAATAAAGTTCTGAAAGGAGAACCGCTTCCTTTAGGCGTAGATTTGCTTACCAACGAACAGTTTGGAAACGAACAGTTCCTGAGAAATGCATTAGATTATCTTCTGGACGACAGCAATCTTATGGATCTCAGAAACCGAAACATCGAAGAAAGGCTTCTTGACCGACAGAGAATCACGGAAGAGAAAAACAACTGGCAATGGTTTAATTTGCTGCTTCCTTTAGTGATTATCGGTATTTTGGGAGGTTTGTTCTTCTGGCTGAGAAAGAAGAAGTTTGGATAAAATAAAAAGAGAAGTTTTTGCTTCTCTTTTTTATTTAGTGTTGTTTTTAAGGATGATTTATTTAATAGATATAAATTTTTTTCTCTGCGTCAGTTCAAGTTTTTTTCGCACCAACGCGAAGGAAAATGTATTGAGAACTTTTAGAATAAAATTTTCATTGTAAATCAAGAAAATGACCGGATTTCTCCGGTCAATTATAAGATTCTAAATTTTTCAAACCCTGAAATTAATTCAGCTTAATAACTCCGGAAGCAGGAGCGCCGCCGCCTGATGGAGGAGGACCACCCGCTGAAGCACTGTCGGCTAACATTCGGTATTGTGCGGTTCCTTTTTCAGTTTTAATGGTTCCGGAAACAGTATATAAATAAAGATCCCCGGAAACGGAATAAGGATTTGCCGAATTGTTGATATAAAAATTAATTTCCACGGTTGACATTTTCTTTGCCAGTTCCAGGAAAGCGTTCATCAATGTAGTGATCTGAGCTTCTGTAAGTCCTTTTGACAACATGCTCTCTTTTGTTTTCTCGTAGGAAGCAGAAGCGCCTCCACCACCGAAAAACCAGGTCCATACAGAAAGGTTGGCACTGGCTGCGGTTTTTTCAAATTCTTTCACTTGAGTCTGAGCGCTTGCATCCAGCATGCCCATCGCAAGGTTATTAAGTTTTTGTACGTCTTCGCTTGACATGGCAGAGATCTGAAGCTTAGCTTTGATTCTTCCTTCAGCGTGAGCCGGAACCGTGTAAGAAAGCCCGGTAAGCTGGCCCTGTCCGGATACTTCAATCGAGTAAGCTTCTGTAGCGCTGCCCGATGATCTTGCGGCATCAAAAATTACGCGTTCAAAAGGATCGTTGATCCCGACTCCTGTTTTGGTGATTTCAATTGTTTCCATTTTTTTGTTTTTTGGTTATTGTTAGTTTTTACCCTTTAGAGGGCTAGATGATTTGATAAACCAAAGTAACAAAGAAAAAAACAGGAAGGGTAGCGTAGAAATTACTAAATGTTATATTGGGTATAAATACTTACTAGTGTGGTGTTTTTTAATTAATTGTTAGTTTGCTGTAAGTTTATTAATTATGATATTAGTTTATTGAACATTTGATATTGATCAAAATAATCAGGCTGGATTGCTACATAAAATGGTTTCTCAAAATTTTCAATTTTGAAATTTGCTGTATTTTTTATTTTATTTATATAATGAAAAAGCACTTCAATAAAATCATGTCCATTCATCGAATATTTAATATCGCAATTAATTGATTCCTCAATTTTTTTAATGAATTACTTTGTTTCTTATCCAATCAATTAGACGCTCTATTGTTGGTTCAAGTCCTAACCTCTTTTCATTTAAATACTTTTTGATAGTATTTCTTTCGTAATCTTTCGAATAAATTATATCAGAATGATTATATAAAACGGCTCTGGAATCTATAGTCCAAAAAGTTTTTCAACTTTAATTTGGGTCACATTCAAGTTATTGTTTTTATAAATCTTCTCAATTAAACAACCTCCTAAACTCCCCCGGAGACTGATTCGTCTTCTGCTTAAATAACTTACTGAACGACTGCGGATGTTCAAAACCCAGTTCATACGCAATTTCACTTACGGATAAATTCGTTGTACTCAGACGTTCTTTTGCGAGAGCAATCAGCTTATTCTGTATGTGTTGCTGTGTGTTCTGCTGCGTATGGATGCGTAATAAACTTCCCAGATAATTGGGTGAAATATTCAGTTGTTCGGCGATGGTTTTCACAGAAGGAATGCCATGTTCGAGAAGATTTCCGCTGTTAAAATACTGCGAAAGAACTTCCTCAAATTTATCCAGCAATTCGTGACTCGATTTTTTTCTGGTCAAAAACTGTCTTTCGTAAAAACGTTCAGAATAGATTAAAAATAATTCCAGTTGCGCAACAATAAGCTCCTGCGTGAATTTATCAATATTTGTCTGGTACTCCTTTTCGATGTTTTTAAACAGATCCACAATAATTTTTTCTTCCTTATCCGACAGAAAAAGCGCTTCATTGATCTGGTAACTGAAAAATTCGTAGGATTTCATTTTTTTGATGAGCGAAGTTCCCCAAAGAAAATCAGGATGAATCAGCAAAAGATATCCGGTCGGTTCAAACTCAACATCTGGCTTCATCTCAATTCTTAGAAACTGCATCGGCGAAACAAAACACAGCACGCCCGAATCAAAATCATATTCCTGCTGCCCATAATTAAACTTCGCGTTTACATTCCTTTTCAGCCCCACCGAATAAAAATTCTGGGTCCATTTCAGTTCCGTATCATTTACAGGATAGCGGACTTTGCTGTAATCAATCAAGCTGATCAGCGGATGATCCGGACTCGGCAGATTACAGAAAGCATGAAAATCGGAGATCGAATGAAAACGGAAGGTCTCTTTCATAATAACGAAGTTAATTGTTTTTAGTGATTTTTTATGAAATAAATGTTCTTTTGTTGAGACATAAGAGCCTGAAGCGTTAAGAAAATTAAAATGTAATCCGTTAAAAAATTTCCACTGTCTGAGCGCGGGTTATAATCCAGAACCGAAGAACGAATTTTGATTCGCGCGAGTTTTGGGAATTTTAGGATTACGTTTTAATTTTTAGCATTCAGGATCTAAGTCTTGAATTTTTGGTTCTTTTGTTTCAAGACAAAAGAAATAAATCACTCTTAAATTGCTGTAGAATTTGATAAACGTTCATACTTTTACATTACCTGAGATACAAATCAAAAATGTCTAAATCAGATGGCTTTTCCGACATAAGAGCCTGAAGCGTTAAGAAAATTAAAACGTAATCCGTTAAAAAATTTCCACTGTCTGAGCGCGGGTACAATTCATAATCGAAGAACGAATTTTGATTCGCGCGAGTTTTGGGAATTTTAGGATTACGTTTTAATTTTTAGCATTCAGGATCTAAGTCTTGAATTTTTGGTTCTTTTGTTTCAAGACAAAAGAAGTAAATCAATTCTAAATTGCTGTAGAATTTGCTAAAACCTCCCATTTCCTTGCATCCCCTGTAATCGCATCTACTTTATTGGTAAGAAACTCCATGGTTCCTACGCCTAAAAGGAAATGAACCGGTGGATTTTCCTCTTTGCTCAACTGAATCAGAACGTCTGCTGCTTTTACAGGATCGTTCGGCTGGTTTCCGTTGATTTCGTCAAGATGTGCCTGTTCCGAACTTCTTGCCGCTTCATAAGCCTGAATAGGATTTGCCGGAGTTTTTACCGAATCTTTAGCCAAAAAATCTGTACGGAAATATCCAGGATAAACTACTGTTGCATGAATTCCGAAATCTTTCGCTTCTTCAGCCAAAGCTTCTGTAAATCCTGCTACTGCAAATTTAGTAGAGCAGTAAATTCCCCAACCCGGAAAATTTCCCGAAAAACCTCCGATGGACGAAATATTGAAAATATTTCCCGATTTCTGCTCACGAAGATAAGGCATTGCATTTCTGATGACGTTTAAAGTTCCGAAAACATTTACTGCATAATTTTCCCTTGCTTCCTCATCCGTAAGCTCTTCCAGCGTTCCGATCTGTCCGTATCCTGCATTATTAACCACAACGTTAATCTGTCCGAAATGCTCTGTGGTTTTTGCAATGGCAGATTTTACATCATTATTGTCCGTAATATTTACACTTAAGGGCAGAAAGTTTTCCGAAGCCTCTCCGAAAGCAGAAATTAAAGAATTTACAGTGCGGCTTGTTGCAGCCACCTGAAATCCTTCGGATAATAATTTTTTAACCAGTTCAAATCCTAAACCTTTTGACGCTCCCGTTACGAACCATACTTTTTTTGTTTCCATTTTTAAATGTTTTATTGTTTTTAATTGATGGTACAAAGATGGAAAGTTGTGCAGTGGGAAATGTAGCCGAATCGGGAAAGAATGTATTCAGATCGTGAATGATATAAAAACAAAAAAGAGAAACGGGAAAGTTTCTCTTTAATATACTAATCGTGAGTTCGATGTAAAATCAGGACAAAATATCAATAGGAATTGGCTTTAGCACATTTTAATAGGATGTTTAAACTTAATAGTTATAACCATCGCAAAGGCGAAAATATTTATTAAATACGGTCTCTTCCTAAGGCGCATAGATTTTATCTGCGATAAAATTAAGCATCAATCTTTATTGAAAATCTTTGATTTTCTTGCGCCTTAAAGATTTGAGATTAATAAAAATCTTGCGTCTTTGAGTTTTCCAACAAGAATATTTTATTTTTTAAAAGTTTAAAAAAAACAATTGGCTTTAGCCAAAAACTTATACTAAATTTCGGTTAAAATTAATTTTCAATCTTCTAACATCAAACTTACTTTAATTAAGATAAAATCAATCTTCCAAAACAGGAATAATATGTTCCCAATTCAGTTGTCGGGCAAAGTCCAAAGCTGTTTTTCCGGATTTTGTCTTTAAATTTTTATCCCCTCCTGCTGCAAGAATCACTTCCACAGAACTTAGATTTCCGGCAATTGTTTCCGCATGAAGCATAGAATAGCCGTTTATATCCTGACCTGTAATCTCATCCGGATTTTCGCTGACGAATTTTACCAGCTCTTCCTTCATATTTCTGCTCATCGGATGCTCCACAAGATTTTCAGGATGCTCTTTCTGTTCATAAACGATTTCAATATCATTAAAATCTCCGAAATCCATTTGCCATGCATTGTCATGTGCTTTTCTTTCCGCCGGAGACATATCCGAACGCATTTTCTGGATCGTAAATCCGCCATAAGCTTTCGGAGGAAGAGACTCTGAAGAAGATGAAAACAGTTTTGAAAGTCCTTTCGTTTTTTTTGCGCGTTGCGGCATGGCAAAAAGCCAGTCGCTGATTTCATTTACAGGAATTTCCACATAATCTCCGACTTCAACATTGGTGAGTTTATTCGGTTTGTTGATGAGGTAGCCTTTGATAAGATCGCCATCGAAATGGATGTCATTGATCCACATATGTTCTACAATAGGTGAGTCTGAAGAAGGATCTTCCTGAGAAAAAGCCACTTTCACGCATGAAACACTCAGTGCCGGAATAATTCTTCTGTATTCCCAAGATTGTTCTCTCCAGAAATATTTAAAAGTTTCCTGCGCTTTTTTATAAGCCTTAGACATTTCAGGATCTGCTGCGTCTGCGAAAAATATTTTATTTTCTGACATTTTATTTTAATTATTAGTTTTAATTTTGCTGAAAATTTATTCTGTTATTTTTATTTTGACCAAAATACAGAAAAATATAAGAACAGAAGGTTGAATTTTACATAAAAATCTGTTTAAACTTTTTATTTAACCGCAAAAGCCGCAAAAGATGAACTAAACGTCTATTTAAAGTTGTGATTATAAATAAGAAGATCACAACAGTTTTTAAAAATCTTTGATTTTTATTCTTTTAAGCGCTTTGATTATTATTGAAATTCGCTTTATCATTATATTTTGCATCTTTTGCGGTTAATTCTGAAATTAGTTTAACCACAAGTTTAAAAATATTTAAGCGGCTTCCGATCCTGATTTGAATTAAAAATTCACGATTCACCTTGATACAAAACTAGCCTTGAAATCTGTTTTCAAGCTTCGCGAGTCAAATTTCATTTGCCTTTGCCTTCTCAAAATTATACTGATAAAAATAATCTTTGCGTTGAAAAAATCAAATTGAGAAAAGTCCTTAAATGTTTCTTTTGTTACCACATTTAGGACAGAATGTTGCGGTTTCCGTCCGGTAAGGTTTTCCGCAGTTTTCACAGTCAGGACCATACATATCAATGAAATGATGCATGATGGAATTAGGATTTGTTTCTTCAAAACCGGTTAAATTATTGTAATAATCCAGCAGTTTTTTGAAATTTTCGTTTAAAGGCGTTTTTCTGGCTGTTTTAAATTCCTGAAGTCCTTCAGCTAATAATTTCGAAGCGATTTTTCCCTCTTCTTCATCAAGCATGGGAACATCCATTCTGCACCTCCAGCAATATCTTATTTTCATAATATATTTTTTGTATCCTTTAGAAACTATTCACTAAACATCCTTTATAAAATCCTCATATTCATAATAAAACCGTTCAAAGCCATCCATTTTTTCAACAAAAAATTCAAAGGCTTCCCGCCATGTATTTTTATTGAAAACAGAAATACCGTGCTTTTCAACCCAGATTCGGCTGATAACTTTTCCGTTTTCCAGCGTATAAAATTCTTCCTTATGAAAATCGCCGATAAAATCCTTCAGAATATCTTCCAGTGACCATATTTTGTTGTAGTACGCATCTCTGAAAACTTCATCCTTCATTTCAATATCCAGAGAAACTTCCGCTTTTTTCTTATCCGCATAAAATTTAAACGACATATCCTTGATTTTGGTATCGTACAAAATCCATTTTCTTGGAAAAGACTTTCCGAAAGCCGTCCAAAACTCTTTCTTTAACTGCTGTGCTTCCTGTTTACTGAACATGAGGCAAAAATAGGGATTTTGGCCGGAAGAAGGAAGCGAGAAGAGGGAAGTTATGCGGTCCCTGAAAACTTCCAGCATCCATCTTCTAACTTTCATTCTCAATATTATACATATCAAACAATTTTCTTATTTTTGTAGTAATGCTGTCTAAAAAATCTCAATACGCTTTCAAGGCACTGTCATATCTTGTAGAAAAGAGAAATGACGGACCGATTCTTATTTCCGAAATTGCCGAACACAAGAAAATTCCTTTAAAGTTTCTGGAAAATATACTGCTTGAGCTTAAAAAAGCGGACATTCTCGATAGCAAAAAAGGAAAAGGAGGAGGCTATTTTTTCAAAGAAAAGCCGGAAAATGTAAAGCTGGCGAAAATTATTCGTCTTGTGAACGGACCCATCGCACTGCTTCCTTGTGTAAGTTTAAATTTTTACGAAAAATGCGACGACTGCAGTGAAGATCATTGCGGTTTGCACGACGTTCTGATCGAAGTTCGCGACGCTTCGCTGAATATTCTGGAGAAGAGAACGTTAATGGATTTGGTGGATTAATCAGATCCTTTTTTTTAAAATAATTAGTCTACTTTTTTGGTAGGATAGTAATTTTATCTGATATTTGCATAACTTCAAATGAACAAAATATGATTTCAAAAGAAGATGCAGAGTTACTGAAACAGCTTTCCGCAGAAGAGGGACTGAAATTTATTTCTTCAAAAATTTCTGAAGGGGTTGTTTTTTCAACCTCACTCGGTCAGGAAGATCAGGTAATTACGGATATGATTTTCAAAAATTATCTGCCGGTAAAAGTGTTCACGCTTGATACAGGAAGACTTTTTTACGAGCATTACGAGTTGCTTTCCCAAAATAATGCCCGATACAAAACAAAAACGGAAGTCTATTTTCCGGAAAGTTCAGACGTGGAAAAATATGTGAATGAAAAAGGAATCAATGCATTTTATCATTCCATAGAAAACAGAAAAGAATGCTGTTTTATCCGTAAGGTTAAACCTTTAAACCGTGCGTTGGAAAATGCAAAAGTCTGGATTACCGGATTGCGTTCCGAACAGTCTGAAAACAGAGAAAATATGCCGGTTATAGAATGGGACGAAGATCGTAAACTTTACAAATATAACCCCTTAATTCACTGGAATTACCAGAATGTTTTAGATTATCTGAAAGAAAATAAAGTTCAGGAATTGTCTTTACATAAAAAAGGATTCATCAGTGTCGGTTGTCAACCCTGTACAAGAGCAATCGAAGAAGGAGAAAATCCGCGCGCCGGACGATGGTGGTGGGAAAGTTCACAGAAAGAATGCGGTCTGCATTCTCATTAATTCAAAAAAATAAAAAATGACGACACATACGTTAGACTATCTGGAGCAGTTGGAAGCAGAAAGTATCTACATTATGAGGGAAATTGCCGCTCAGTTTGAAAAACCCGCGTTGCTTTTCAGTGGCGGAAAAGATTCTATCACTTTGGTTCATCTGGCAAAAAAAGCTTTTGCTCCGATGAAAATTCCTTTTCCGTTGGTTCATATCGATACAGGACATAATTTTCCTGAAGCCTTGCAGTTCAGAGATTATTTAGCAGAAAATATCGGCGCGGAACTGATTGTAAGAAAAGTGGAAGATACCATTAAAGCTAAAAATTTAACAGAACCGAAAGGAAAATTTGCTTCCAGAAACTGGCTGCAAACCCACACTTTATTAGATACGATTGAAGAATTCGGATTTGATGCCTGTATTGGCGGAGCGAGAAGAGACGAAGAAAAAGCCAGAGCCAAAGAACGTTTTTTCTCTGTGCGGGATGAATTCGGACAATGGGATCCGAAGCTGCAGCGTCCCGAATTGTGGAACATCTACAACGGAAGAATCAACAAAGGTGAAAACGTAAGAGTTTTTCCGATTTCGAACTGGACGGAACTTGATGTCTGGAATTATATTAAAAAAGAAAATATCCAGTTGCCATCCATTTACTTCGCACATGAGCGTGAGGTGATTGAATATGAAGGACAGTTAATTGCCGTATCAGATTTTATTCAGATTGATGAAAATGATACGATTGTCAGTAAAAAAGTACGTTACAGAACCGTCGGAGACATGACTTGTACCGCCGCAGTAGAAAGTGCTGCCGAAACCTTGGATGAGGTTGTGAATGAAATCACGGCATCCAGAATTTCCGAGCGCGGCGAAACCCGAATCGACGATAAAGTGACGGAAGCTGCAATGGAAGACCGGAAGAAAGGAGGTTATTTTTAGGCTGGAAGATGGAGGCTGGATGTTGGAAGTCAGAAGTTGGAAGTTTTTGCATTAAGCTTTCAGTCTCAACCTTAATCTCAACCTTTATATTTAGGATAGAAGTTGGAAGATGGAAGTCAGAAGTTTTTGTAGTAAGCCTTCAGTCTTAACCTCAACCTTATCCTCAACCTTATCCTCAACCTTATCCTTAACCTTAACCTCACTCAATTACTCATAATTAATAAAACAAACGTGAACATATTAAGATTTATAACGGCAGGAAGTGTAGACGACGGGAAAAGTACCCTAATCGGAAGACTTCTGTACGACAGTAAAAATATATTGATCGATCAGCTTGAAGCACTCGAAAAACAGTCAAAAAATAAAAACGAAAACGGAGTAGACCTTGCTATTTTAACCGATGGTTTAAGAGCAGAAAGAGAGCAGGGAATTACCATCGATGTTGCGTACCGTTATTTTTCAACGCCGAAAAGAAAATTTATTATTGCGGATGCACCGGGACATATTCAGTATACAAGAAATATGATTACGGGAGCTTCTAATTCGCAACTGATTGTTATTCTGATTGATGCAAGACAGGGCGTGATTGAACAGACAAGAAGACACTCCATTATTGCGTCTTTATTGAAGATGAAAAATGTGGTGGTCGCCATCAATAAAATGGATCTCGTTGAGTATTCTGAAAAAGTTTTTAAGGATATAAAAGCTCAGTATGAATTGGTTGCAGAAAAACTAGGGTTAAAAAATGTAAATTATTTCCCGATCTCGGCATTTCATGGCGACAATATTGTTGAAAGATCCGAAAATATGGCTTGGTATGAAGGTTCTACGCTGTTGGATTTCCTCGAAACAGTTGAAATCAATTCAGATCAAAACTTTCAGAGTCCGAGATTTCAGGTTCAGTATGTCATTCGTCCGCAAACGGAGGATCTGCATGATTACAGAGGATACGCAGGAGAAGTTCTTTCGGGAATTTACAAAAAAGGTGATGAAATTACGGTGCTACCTCAGAATATTCAGACTAAAATTTCAAAAATAGAAACAGGGGGGAAAGAAGTGGAATTTGTTTTTGCCAATCATCCCGCAGTTCTGCATGTTGAAGATGATATTGATATCAGCAGAGGTGATTTTTTAGTAAAAACCGAAAGCCTTCCGAAAGTTGAAAATGAAATTGAAGCCGTTGCCTGCTGGCTGGATAAAAAGGAATTAAACGAAGGAAACAAATATTTCATTCAGCACAAAAGCAAACTTTTAAAAGCGATTGTCAAAGAAATTGAATATAAAATAGACGTTAATACTTTAGAAAAAACGCCGGTTTCTGAAAGCATAAAATTAAACGAAGTCGTAAAAGTCCGTTTAAAAACAGCTTCACCCCTGGTTTTCGACAGCTTTGAAGAAAGCAATGCAACAGGCAACGCAATATTGATCGACGAGACAGGCAATTCAACGGTGGGAGCCGTAATGATTTTATAAATTAAACATAATCTGAACCATTGAAGAAAGATTTAAAAAGATAAGCTGATTTAAAGTGAATTTCTCTTAGCTGTATAAATATTTCAGAGTGGTTTAAAACGATAGAAAACAGAAAAAATGGTTATTTCAAGAAAAGTTCAGTTCAGGTTAAATGTATTTTTTGTGACGATCGCACTTCTGTCGGTTGTTGCCTTTACGATGTATGAACTGGGTTATCTGGATGAACTGTTCACTGTTTTAGCCAAAGACAATTACATTTTCTATTGGATGATGTTGGTGGGAGTTTTGGCAGAAATCGTTGCAGGATCGATGGGAATGGGATACGGCGTAATTTGTACGACTACGCTTTTGTTTCTCGGAATTCCGCCTCATGCGGTGAGTGCGAGTATTCATTCTGCGGAAAGCTTTACTACGGCAGCCGGAAGCATCAGTCATATCAGACTGAAAAACGTAAGCAAAAGTCTGGTGAAAAGACTCGCCATTCCTGCGATTTTCGGAGCAGTGATCGGGGCGGTTTCACTCACATATCTCGGAGAATATTATTCAAAAATCACCAAAACAATTATTTCCTTCTACACATTATATCTGGGAATTCAGATTTTATCCAATGCGTTTAAAAATAGGCAGGACAAAAAATTAAAACGGAAAACAAATTTAACGCGTTTGGGAGTGATTGGAGGTTTTATCGATTCCTTTGCCGGAGGAGGATGGGGACCGTTGGTAACGGGAACTTTAATTAAAAATTCCTTTACGCCGAGATTTGCGGTGGGAAGTTCTACGGTGGCAAAATTTATTTTAACCTTAACAGCAGCCATTACTTTTATTTTCACATTGGGAATTCAGCACTGGAATATCATTCTCGGTCTTCTGATCGGAGGAATTTTTACCGCTCCTTTTTCTGCGATGTTAACGGCAAAACTTCCTGTGAAAAGTATGTTTATCATTATCGGAACTTTGGTGATCGTGATGAGCTCAATTACCATTTACAAATCTGTTTTTTAGTGATAAAATCTGTTAAATGTGGAAAAATAAAAGCATGAAATATCTTTTCGGTTTTGAAAATATTCTACATTTACACCACTAAAAAAATAACAATGAACATAAACGTAGTTGCGCTTTTCAGATTTAATGAGAATTATCTGATGGAAGCAGTTGAACTTTTCCAGATTTTGGTAAGAGAAACCAGAAAAGAAGAGGGATGTCTGCAGTATGACCTTATTGAAGACAAAGATAACAAAGGAACTTTTTTCATGGTGGAATTGTGGGAAAGTGAAGAACACCTGAACCGCCACAACGGGCAGGATCATTTGCTGAATTTCAGAAGAGACGTTTCTAAAATGCTGGAAAGTTCTACTCAGGTATTTAAAGGATTTAAAACTCTGTAAACTGTAATAAGAAAGTTAGTCACTTAAAAATAACTTCAATCTTCCTGAGGTAAACATAAAACTAAAAGGCTGTTCACTATTGCGGACAGCCTTTTATTAGAAAAAATAGAAAGTATTATCAATAAAGCTCCTGTGAACTTTTGTGATCCTGTGAAAAGTTTATTTTTTAATGAATTTTGATTTTACGATTTCTCCTTCCGCTGTTTCAATCAGGATATAATAAACTCCGGTTTGAAGCGTACTGATATCAAACAATCTTCCGGATAATTTTCCTTCGGCTGTTTTCTGACCTCCCGCTGAATAGATCTGAATTTTTTTCGGTTCTTTTTTAGCAACAAACAGCAATGCGGTATTGTCGGAATTCACTGCAAACTGTACACTTTCCTTTGATTTTGCCTGATCTGAAACTGCAAGTATCGAACTTACCGCGTAAGAAATATCATCCAACTGAATCGCTGTATGATTAAGACTTCCTACAATTCTGAAGGCAATATATTGTTTATTGGATGCAGGAATCGGTACGGAATACTGCGTATCTGTTGAAGTAAGCGTAATCGTATTTCCAATCTTTGTAAAACTTGCCATATCTGCTGTTGTAACGCCGTCCACAAATCCAACTTCAATAGTTCCGGTGCTTCCTGCGGAAGATCCTGCTGTAAGGGAAGACTTGAACGTAAGTGTCTGACTTCCATTGGGTGCAATAATTTGCGGAGCAATAGCATAACCCGGTGTATTCGTCGTGAAAAAGCTGTAATACTGGATATGTTTGTCCGCAGCATTCGAATTATCAACATATACCCACGGTCCGGAACCACTCTGTACACGGTTCCAGTTATTTTGTGGCCATGCTGCACCTGTTCCTGCCGTGAAAGATTCAAAATTCTCATTAATCGCTGTTACCTGTGCATTTCCCGAAATCGCTGTAAGCAGTAAACCTCCAATAAGTAGTCCTAATTTCATAACATTATTTTTATTTAGAATTATTCTACAAAATTATATAATTATTTTTAATTGTTCTAAATAAAATATTATATTTGTCAAAAATTTTTGATCCTATGAAGAAGAAATTGCTTTCTGTTCTGGCTTTAACAATGATTTTGTGGATGGACGCGCAGAAAAAAGATTCTGTAAAGCTGGAAAAAATTGAAGAGGTTGTCCTTACCGGACAGTATACTCAGCAATCCATTAATAAATCAATTTATAAAGTGGAGGTCATCGACGCGCAGCAGATCAAAAATATGGCAGCAACCAATGTGGCAGATGTTTTAAACCAAAGTCTGAACATCCTGATTACTTCAGACCGCAATTCAGGAAATTCAACGGCGAGTTTACTGGGACTGGGTGGAGAATATACCAAAATCCTGATCGACAATATTCCTGTGGTGGGAGATGTAGGATTGGGAAACAATATAGATCTCACCAAACTCAATATCAATAATGTAGAACGTATTGAAGTGGTAAGAGGTTCAATGGGAGTGGATTACGGAAGCAATGCCGTTGCCGGAGTCATCAATGTCATTACCAAAAAAAGCACTCAGAAAAAATTAACGTTAAATGCTTCGGTTCAGGAAGAAACCGTAGGAAAAGAATACAATTGGTACAAAAAAGGAGAGGGAAGGCATATCCAAACGCTGAATGCAGGATATAACTTAAATGAAAACTGGTACATCGGAGCCAATATCAATCATAACGATTTTCAGGGATTCAAGGGAACGCAGGAAGGATATAAATATTTTGAACAGGACGGAAAAAGAGGATATCTGTGGCAGCCGAAAGATGTTCTGAATATCGACGGAGTGATCCGATACAGTAAAAATAAAACGTCCGTTTTCTATAAATTCGGCTTCGTTAATGAAAAACTCAATTTCTACAGCCCGATTGTTTCAGAACTTTATTTAGGAGAGGGAAACAGAACTTATACTTCTGCCGACAGAGATTACCTCACAACAAGATACGTCAATCAGTTAAATGTTCAGACCAAATTAGGCAGCATCAATTATACAGGTGATTTTTCTTATCAGACTCAGGACAGAAAATACAGAGATTTTACCTATGACATTCCGAACAGGAAAGTAATGGGAACCAAAGAAGCTTATCAGTCCTATAACAAAGCAGATGTCATCTATTCGCGAGGTGTTTTCAGCAATTTTCTTGATGATAAAAAAATAGATTTCCAGTTGGGTTATGAACTCGATCATACCAAAGGATACGCAGGTTTTATAGCAGGAGATTTTGCAGGAAATAATGTCGATCGAAAAATTTTCAATTACGCCAATTTTATTTCTGCAGAATGGAATCCTACAGGCTGGCTTTCATTAAGACCCGGTTACCGTTTGGCGCTGAGTGATAAATTTGATACACAGCACAATTATTCCTTAACGGTAAGAGGAAAAATAGATGATTCCAGTAATATCCGACTCGTGGCAGGAAGCGCGAACCGGTTTCCCAATTTTGATGAACTCTACACCTATTTTGTCGACAGCAACCACGACATCAGAGGAAATGAAGATTTAAAACCGGAAGAAGGAATCACGATCTCTTTAAACGGAGACAAAAAATTCAGCACCAGTTCGGGATGGAATGTTCAGGTAGGAGCGAGCGCAACGTACATGGATCTCAAAAACAGGATAGAAGTTCTGCAGATCAATCAGAGTCCGTTGCAGTACAAATACATCAATATCAACAAATTCAGATCATTACTTTTTGAAGCCAATTTTAAAGTTCAGAAAAACCAGTTCAGCCTTGCAGCCAATGCTTCTTATTATGGCATCGGAAAAGAGCTCTTTTCGGGAACTCTGGTTTCTCCAGATGATTTCTTTTATACATTCGAAGGAAAACTGGCTGCAAACTATACCCTCCCAAAAACAGGAACCAATGTTTCGTTGTTTTACAGACACGTCGGAAAACTTCAGATGTTTGTCTTAGACAGTCAGGATATTGCCCATCCTTTTTATTATGTGGGAGAGCGCGGCAACTTTAACATGATGGATTTCGTGGTAAGTCAGCCGTTTTTCAAAAATCATTTTGAACTCAGTGCAGGAATCAAGAACATTTTTGATGTTTCATCCGTAAGAGACACCACCGTTGCCGGAACCGCACACGGAACCACCGATCCGAACTCGAACCTTTTCTACGGCAGAAGCTACTTCACCAGACTAACCTACAACTTTTAAAAAATAATCATTGAAATGAAAAAAATAATGCTTTATCTCTTCATCGGGACATCATTCATCACCCAGTCCTGCATTAATGATAATGAAGATCCCGTTGCCATATCAAAAATTGAAGGTTCCATCGTGAATCCTACCGTTGGCGGACCTACACAGCCCAATCAGGTCTGGTTTGATCTGGGAACGGATTCTGAAGTGCTGACCAAAAGAACCGATTGGGACCTCGCTTTGTATTCAGGAAGCAATTTTAAAGTCATTCTTAATTCTTCTCTGATGATGGCAGCAGGAAAAATCCCGAATGCTACAAATATCGATTTGGTCACAGAAGCTGAGGTTTCCGGTTTGCAGGATCTTGTACAGGTTGCGAATTTTAATCCTTCCAACACCATTTATATTGATGATGTAAAGGGAAATTTTCCTTCAGGCTATACTGCAATTGAAGAAATTAAACCCAATGAATCTGAAAATGCAGTATACCTTCTGAACATGGGGAAAGGAATTTACACAGGAAATGTTCCCGCAGGAAGTGTTACCACAGCCGGAGAAAACAGAGGATGGATGAAAATTCAGATCTCGAGAACTTCAAACGGAGGATATAAAATAAAATACGCCCCATTAAATTCTGCGTCTCACAAGGAATTAACCATCAATAAAAACTCCGCGTACAATTATAATTTTGTTAGTCTGAAAAATGAAAAAGAACTCTTCATTCAGCCTGAAAAAAAGAAATGGGATCTTTGCTTTTCGGTCTTTACCAATACCATTACAGGAGCAGGAAGTTATGTGTATGCAGACTTTATCACCATCAATAATGTAGGTGGAGCAGGAGCTTATGAAGTAAAAGCTTCAGGAACCACAACCGGGGTTGAAGCCTACAATAATTTTAAAGTTTCGGATATCGATCAGTCGAAATTCATCTACAACGATCAGCGCGTTATCGGAGGAAACTGGAGAGAAGTCGGACCTTCCGGATATCAGGTGAAAGGTGATGTATTTTATGTCATCAAAGATCCGGACGGATATTACTTTAAGCTGAGATTCACCAGACTTACGAGCAACAGCGGCGAAAGAGGCTATCCGCAGTTCGAATACAAACCCTTGTTCTAAAAATTTTAAATCAAATAAAAAGATATCATGAAAAAATTCATTCTTGCCGCATCTGTATTAATGGCAGTCTATTCCTGCAAAAAAGAAGGAACTGCTACTGAAAATAAAACAGAACAAAGCTCTGAAGCTCCAAAATCTGCGCATAAAATCGTAACGCTGAATGGCGGAATCACCGAAATTGTAGCTGCTTTGGGTCACGAAAAAGAAATCGTGGGAACCGACGTGACAAGTACTTTTCCCGAATCTCTTAAATCGACAGCTAAAGATCTGGGACACGTAAGATCAATGACCATCGAGCCGATTATGGCAGTTTCTCCCACCTTAATTTTAGCTTCCGATAAAGACATCAATCCTGAACTGATGGGGAAAATTAAATCTTCCGGCATCAAAACAGAAATTTTTAAACAGGAATTTACCGTTGACGGAACTAAAAAACTGATCGCAGAAGTGGCGAAAGCAGTCGGAAATACAGATTATCAGAAACTGAATGATAAAATTGATGCCGATCTGAAACAGATTCAGCCGATTGCCAAAAAACCGAAAGTCCTGTTCATCTACGCAAGAGGAAATATGCTTATGGTTTCAGGAAAAAATACACCGATGGCTTCTTTAATTGAAATTGCAGGCGGACAAAATGCCGTTAATGATTTTGAAGATTTCAAACCTTTAACGCCGGAAGCGGTTGTAAAAGCAAATCCGGATGTGTTATTCTTCTTCACGAGCGGACTGCAGGGAGCGGGAGGAAACGAAGGAGCGCTAAAAATGCCGGGTGTTTCCCAAACCAATGCCGGAAAAAATAAAAAAATTATTGCCATGGACGGCGGTCTTGTTTCCGGTTTCGGACCAAGATTAGGACAGGCAGCAGTAGAATTAAACCAACTTCTGATTGAAAGCACCAAGTAAATTATCCGTTTACATCATCATAAGCACCGTATTGCTTTGTATCATTGCAGTATGGTCGCTTAACACCGGAGTTTACGATTTCGGAGGTCAGTCTGCATTCACTGTTTTACAAAAAATAATGAACGGAGATCAGTCACTCACAATGAGCGATAAATATGTAGTCTGGGACGTGAGAGCAGCCAGAATTGTGATGGCGATCCTTATCGGAAGTATGTTGGCGGTTTCGGGAACAGGTTTGCAGGGATTGTTCAGAAATCCTCTGGCAACGGGAGATTTAATCGGGCTCACTTCCGGCGCAACCCTGCTTGCAGCCATTACCATCGTTTTGGGAGGATATTTCAGAGAATTTCTTCCTGAAGCCGTACAGTTTTCATTGGTGGGGATTGCTGCTTTTATCGGTTCTTTTATTTCCATGCTTCTGGTGTACAGAATTTCAACCAGCGGCGGTAAAACCAATGTCGTGATGATGTTATTATCGGGAGTTGCCATTACAGCGATCGGATTTTCGATTACAGGTTTCCTGATTTACATCTCAAAAGACGATCAGTTAAGAGATTTAACGTTCTGGAATTTAGGAAGTTTAGCCGCTGCAACATGGACGAAGAATATCATTTTGGGAATCGTTCTGGTTATTTCATACACGGTTTTACTGCCAAAAGGCAAAGCGTTGAATGCAATGATGTTAGGCGAAAAAGATGCACAGCATTTGGGAATTAATGTAGAAAGATTAAAAAAGCAGATCATCCTTATTTCGGCTTTAATGGTAGGAAGCTGTGTGGCATTTTCAGGAACCATTGGTTTTGTAGGGCTTATCGTTCCATATATTTTAAGATTTTTGTTTAAATCAGACTATGCTGTTATTTTACCGTTATCAGCAGTTTGCGGAAGCATTTTACTGTTGACGGCAGATACTTTCAGCAGGAGTATTGTGGAACCTTCGGAACTTCCGATCGGGATTTTAACCGCCTTAATGGGAGGTCCTATTTTCATTGCGATTTTAGTTAAATTTAAAAAATCACTGTTATGATAAAAGCGCATCAGATCAGTTATCAGCATAAAACCTTTCATATTCTGGATTCTGTAGATGTTCATCTGGAATATGGCGAGTTTCTGGCAATTGTCGGTCCGAACGGAGCAGGAAAATCGAGCCTTCTGAGTATTCTTGCCAATGAAATTAAATCTGAACAGCAGATTGTATTTAAAAACAGACATATCAACGACTGGAATGTGAAAGAGCTTTCAAAACACAAAGCCAAATTTTCACAGCACAACAGCAACGATATTCCGCTGGAAGTAAAAGAGGTCGTGATGATGGGACGTTATCCGTATTTCGATGCACAGCCTAAAACAGAAGACCATGAATCGACAAACCGAATGATGAATGAAACGGATATTCTGCATTTAAAAGAAAGAGAATACAACACTTTATCGGGAGGCGAAAAACAGCGCGTTCATCTTTCGAGGGTTTTTGCGCAGCTTCAGAACGAAATTGCCCACAAACTTGTTTTTTTAGATGAACCTTTAAATAATTTAGACATTAAACATCAGTACAAAGCATTGGAAATCATTAAAAATTTCACCAAAAAAGCCAATTCTGCGATTGTTGTTCTTCATGATCTCAATCTTGCCGCACAATATGCCGATAAAGTTTTATTAATGAAATCAGGAAAAGTTGCTGCGTACGGAACTCCGGAAGAGGTTTTCACCGCAGAAAATATCCGGGAAGCCTACAATTTTCCGTGTACGATCTGCAATCATCCGGTAACTTCGCACCCAATGATTATTTTTGGATAATATGGATACAGAAAAACTGAAAATATTAGCACAGAATCTCGCCCATCCTCAAGGAGAAAAGGGAATTGAGATCGGCGAAATGATGAATGAAACCAACATCGGAATGACGTTGGAAAGCATACAAACCCTTTTAATAGAAGACAATGAACACATTCTGGAAATCGGTCATGGAAATGCAGGGCATGTCAGAAATATTTTAAACAAAGCCATTGATGTAAAATATACCGGAATTGATATTTCGGAAACCATGCATCATGAAGCCATAAAACTGAATAAAGATTTTGAGAATCAGGCTGAATTTATCCTGTATGAAGGAACAGAACTGCCTTTTGAAGACAAAACATTCGATAAAATATTTACCGTAAACACTGTTTATTTCTGGCAGAAACCAACAGATTTTCTCAATGAAATTTACAGAGTTCTGAAAGACAACGGAACATTTGTTCTCACTTTCGGACAGCGGGATTTCATGGAAAAACTCCCTTTTACACAGTTCGGTTTTACGTTGTACAATACCGATGAAATGGAGGAAACTGTTTCCAAAAGTTATTTTAAAAGAATGAAAATTTCCGAACGGCAGGAAGAAGTAAAAAGTAAAACCGGAGAAGAAACCATCACAAGAAATTATACAATTTTAACCATTAAAAAATAAATAAATGAGCACATTAGTAAACGATCTGAAGGAAAAATGGGAAGCTCTTAAAGCTGAAAATCCGCATCTGAGAATCCGAAATGCCGCAGCAGAACTCGGAGTAAGCGAAGCGGAACTGTTGGCAACCAGCGTAGGAGAAGGCGTAACGGTTCTGAAGTCGGAATTCCAGAATATTTTAGCAGAAGTGGAGCAGTTAGGAAAAGTAATGGCGCTTACACGCAACGAAGAGTGCGTTCACGAAAGAAAAGGAGTGTATCTGAACGGCGATTTCAGCAGTCCTCATGCACAGCTTTTCGTGGGAGAAGATATTGATTTAAGAATTTTCCTGAATCACTGGAAATTTGCTTTCGCAGTGGTGGAAGGAGATAAAAAAAGCCTTCAGTTTTTCGGAAAAGACGGTTTGGCGCTGCATAAAATTTATCTTACCAAAGACAGCAACGAAGCTGCATTCGATGAAATGGCAGAAAAATATAAAGCAGATGAGCAGAACGGATCTTTCGATTTTGAAAAAGCAGCTCCGAAAGCAGAAGAAAAACCGGATGCCGAAATTGATGTAGAAGGCTTCCAAAAAGCATGGACAGAACTGAAAGATACCCACGATTTCTTTATGATGACCCGAAAATTCGGAGTGAGCAGAACGCAGGCGTTGAGACTGGCTCCTGAAGGTTTTGCAAAGAAAATTGAAAGCTCAAAAGTCGTAAACGTACTGGAAGATGCATCGGAAAAAGAACTTCCGATCATGATTTTTGTCGGAAACAGAGGAATCATCCAGATTCATACGGGAAATGTGAAAAAAACACTTTGGCATCAGCAATGGTTCAACGTAATGGATCCGGATTTCAATCTGCATCTGGACGTTACCAAAATTGCGGAAGCATGGATTGTGAAAAAACCGACGGAAGACGGAGAAGTGACCGCTATTGAAGTTTTCAATAAAGAGGGCGATTTTATCGTTCAGTTTTTCGGAAAAAGAAAACCCGGAATCCCGGAACTGCAGGAATGGAAAAACCTCGTCGCAGATCTTGAAAAATAAATTGAAATAGTTAGATAGTTTCTTTAAGCCGTTTTGTTTTTTACAGGCGGCTTTTTTTATCTAAACACGAATTTATTGAATGGTTTCACGAATGATACAATATTTAACGCGAAGAACGCGAAGTCTTTTTGACCTAATTGAGCATATTTTTTTGTTCGCAAGGGCACTTCGTTCAGCAAATGATAGAACTAGCCATAGCTGAGTGAATAGTTTATACTGAGCTTGTCGAAGTACCTTTGCGAACGAAAAATCAACAGCATAATTTTTAAAACAAAACTTAGCGATCCTTGCGTTATAAAAATAAATCAACGTTACATTGTGTCATTCGTGAAACCATTTGTGTGATTTGTGTTTAAAAAAACAACAGAAAATTAAATAAAATTTTTTCAATTGCATTCACTCTGAAAATTTTAACGCAAAGTAGATATTTTAAGGTAAATATTTTAAAGTAAGCAAAGTTATTCAGATTTCATCTGTTATTAAGCGAACGTTTTATGATTGCATTTGGCAATGTTTTAGCTGAGTGACTCGTTCTATCATTTGCTGAACGAAGTGCCTTTGCGAACGAAAAATATCCTCAATAAGTTAAAAACAAAACTTAGCGATCCTTGCGCGCTAAAAATAAATCAACGTTACATTGTATCATTTGTGTTTAAAAAAACAACAGAAAATTAAATAAAATTTTTTCAATTGCATTCACTCTGAAAATTTTAACGCAAAGTAGATATTTTAAGGTAAATATTTTAAAGTAAGCAAAGTTATTCAGATTTCATCTGTTATTAAGCGAACGTTTTATGATTGCATTTGGCAATGTCTTAGCTGAGTGGCTCGTTTTATCATTTGCTGAACGAAGTGCCCTTGCGAACGAAAAATATCCTCAATAAACTAAAAACAAAACTTAGCGATCCTTGCGTTATAAAAATAAACAACATTACATTGTGTCATTCGTGAAGCCATTTGTATCATTGGTGTTTAAAAAAGCTTCGAATTAAAATAAACAATAGATCATTAAAAAATTAAAGTTATATCGTGATATTCGTGAAACTATTTGTGTTATTCGTGTTTAAAAAAACAACAGAAAATTAAAATTATATCATGATATTTGTAAAGCCATTCGTGTTTAAAAAACAAATTAAAATGAAAAACCTTTTCACTGCCTTTTTTCTTACTGTTTTCTGCTCATTTCAGGCACAGCAATTTAAAGCCTATCAGTTTTACGACAAAAAAGGAAAATCAATAAAGCCTGAAAAACTCATCAGACAACTGGCTGATTACGACGTGGTTTTCTTTGGTGAAAATCATAACAACTCCATCAACCACTGGTTACATCTTAAAGTGACGGAAGGTTTGTATACTCAGAAAAACGGACAGCTTATTTTAGGTGCTGAAATGTTCGAAAGAGACAATCAGCCGCAACTGAATCAATATCTCAACGGGAAAATAGACGCGAAAACACTGAAAGATTCCGCAAGACTCTGGAATAATTTCACGACCGATTATAGACCTTTGGTTGATTTTGCCAAAGCAAAAAAGCTGAATTTCATCGCAACGAATATTCCCAGAAAATACGCTTCCCAAACCGCCAAAGAAGGTCTGGAATCTCTGAATAATTTATCTGAAAAAGAAAAATCTTATATCGCACAGCTTCCCATAAAAGTAACGCTCGAAACACCGGGTTACCCTGAAATGAAAGCGATGATGGGCGATCACGCAGACGGAACCAAAGTGATGAATTTTATTTCCGCTCAGGCAGTAAAAGATGCGACTATGGCAGAATCTATCCTGAAAAATCTGCAATCCGGAAAAACATTCATCCATTACAACGGAAACTATCACAGCAAGGAATTTGGCGGGATTTACTGGTACATTAAACAAAAGAATCCGAACCTGAAAATGGCGGTCATTTCTGTTTTTGAATCGGATGATCCTGAATTAAAAGTTCCTGAGAAAGACTATATTCCTACAGATTTTAATCTGATCATTCCCAGTGATATGACGAAAACGTATTGAGAAAGAGCCAGGTAAAAAGTTAAAAGTAAAAAGCTATGTTTTCATTTAGATTAAAAGTGTGTGAGAATTTAAACAGATTCTTCCTTCGTCAGAATGACAATGATTCGTTTAAAAGACAATGAGGTCTGCATATTTTTCATTGCTTTTTACCAAAAATTCAATTGGGTTTTAACCAAAACATACAAAACTTAGCCTGCAATATTTATCTTTGCAAAACATTCAGAAAAATGAAAAAAATATCCCTTCTTTTCATCCTTTTCATCGGTTTGATGAACGCTCAAAAACTGACACCAAGCGAAATTTCCATTATCAATCAGGGAGATAAAAATTCTGCGTTGCCGATTTATCAGACTACAGACGAAAATCAGCACAAGACGTTATTAAGCCTTTCCGCAGAAATCGATCCGTTGGATAAAAACACGGCAGTTTTGGTCAGCAGAATGAAAGAATCTTTACTTTCCACCGATGGCGGAGTGGGAATTGCCGCACCACAGGTTGGAATCAACAGAAAAGTAATCTGGGTTCAGCGTTTTGATAAAAAAGGTGAACCGTTGGAATATTTCATCAATCCTGTCATTGTCTGGAGATCAGAATTACAGAATTTAGGTCCCGAAGGCGATCTTTCGATTCCCGATTTCAGAGATCAGTTTTACCGAAGCAAAGTCATTCAGCTTGAATATGTCGATTTAAAAGGTCAGAAATATTCAGAAATTGTGGAAGGCTTTACAGCCGTTATTTTCCAGCACGAAATCGATCATCTTTTCGGAATTTTAATTTCAGACAAAAAAGAAAAAGAGAAAAACGATTCTTATCAGAAAGTGGATGCTTTTAAGAAGAGTGATTCTGGGATGAGGTAAGAATTATTTGGCTTTTATCAATTCATAATTGTTCATCCTTCGGAAAGTATAAAACTCCATTCCGTTATTTTCCATAAAACTGACAATGTCGTAAATTGTCGAACCTTTTAAAGTATCATTTTTCAAAGCAAAAGATATATTCAAAGGAGTTCCGTTTGATTTTTGGGTAATAGCTGCTTTATTTTGAGCAAGAATTTTTATGATTTCTATTGTTTTAATTTTTTGCAGTTTATCAGCGAATATATTACTCTTTTCTATAAAAATAAGAGAATCCTGTTTTGAAAAAGAAGGCTGATTACCACACATGAGAACTGTTGGTTTAAAAGTGTCTATTGCATAATAGGAGATGTTTTTATCTACTATTACAAAATGAATGGCTCCGTGCATATAATTTTTGTTCAGCCTTTTATCGTATCTGTCTAAAAATAAGATGTTTGAAGAATCATTTTTGACATGATTTTTACGTATGCTGTCCAGTTTTTTATTCAGAAGTGAAACACTGAAATTATTTTTAGGAATTAAAAGTTCATTTTCATCTTTCTTAGTTTGAGTACAGCTAAAAAATAGGAATAAGATGATAACAGTTAAATTGAACTTCATGTACGGATTGCATTTGTTAAGAGTAAACAAAATTATTTTTGTTCGGTCTAAATTTATCATTATATATTTTGTGGAGTCCACATTTTCAGAAATTTAAATTTTTTCGGGTATTCCTCTTTCGGGCAAAATGCCAAAGCGACTTCTCTGTTGTCTAGTGAAGATTCAGTTAGTAAAACATAATCTGTCTCATTTTTAAAACTGTTAAATTCGGTTTCGTTTACGACACAAACTACTTTTTTGAATATTCCGCTGATCCATTGAATCATATTTTCGTTGTCCTCAAATTTTTTGTAGCAGGCTAAAGAAGCGTGTGCAGTAATTACAGGAACTAATTTGTCAGGAACAGTATTCAAAACGATGATGTACATTTTCATATAGTAACTTTTTACAATTTGAAAGATACAATAAGTTGTTTCAACTTTTATTGAACCAAAAAGATGAGAGGAATTTTTATTCTTTTGAGAACTTCGAATATCCTTATAAACGCTTTAATTTTCTTTATCTCTTTTGCGGTTAAAATCGAAATTACCTAAAAAAATACAATTAATATCTTCTGATCTGCACATTCGAAACATTTCTGATCTTAATTTTTCTTCCGGCTTTTTTCAGCAAACCGGTTTCAGGATTTCTTTTAAAAACAGTGACATTATTTGTTGCCGTATTGGCGGTGATTAAAAATTGTCCGCTTGGATCGAGATTAAATGTTCTCGGATGTTTTCCTTTTACAGACTGATAACCGATTGTTTTCAGGCTTCCATCGTCCTGAATCGAAAAAATAACAATATTATCTTCTTTTCCTCTATTGGAAGCGTACAAAAACTTTCCGTCCGGCGAAAGATGAACATCAGAACTTTCAAAATCTTCTTTATAGGTTTCAGAATGGGTAAAAATCCTCTGAAGCGGTTTTAGTTTTCCGTTTTCGTAAGCATAAACACTGACTGCACCGCCCATTTCTTCAATACAGTACGCGAATTTTCCATTCGGATGAAAGGTAAAATGCCTCGGTCCCGCTCCTAAAGTTGTTTTTATAAAAGGAATTTCAGCTTCCTGCAAAGGTGTATCTTTTTCATTGTTAAAACGATAGGCGCGAATTTTATCCGCTCCGAGATCAGGCAGAAATAGATAATCGGAATCCGGAGAAAAAACAGTGGCATGGATGTGTGCACGATCCTGTCTGTCGGGATTTACACTTCCTTCCGAAAACTGTATATTCTGCACAAAAGGTTCAAGAGTTCCGTTATCTGAAATCGGGTAAACAGAAACGCTTCCTTCCGTATAATTTCCATTAACGAGCCATTTTCCGCTTGGATGAACCGTCAGGTAAACCGGATTTTCACCACCGCTGCTTTGTTTACTGATGAACTGTAAAGATTTTTTTTCAGGATTAAATTCAAAACTGCTTACACTTCCGCCGTTCTTTGTTTTGCTTTCCGTACACGCAAAAAGATATTTTCCGTCCGGCGACAAAGTGAGAAAAGACGGATTTGAAATCCCCGAAACAGAAGCAATTTTCGATAGTTTTCCGTTTTGCGTGTTCAATTCATACACATAAATTCCCTCCGTTTCTTTTTCCCAGTTGAAGGAACCGAAAAAAACATACGTATGTTGAGCATACAACTGAAGGCAGCTAAAAATTGTGATGAATAAGGTGAAAGGCTTTTTCAAATGATTATGTTTTTTAAAGAAATTCTGTTTAAACTTTTTTACCGCAAAAGATGCAAAAGATTGTAACACTTTAGTTGTTTAAGTTTACTACTTAAATGGGAAAAAGGTAACATAAGTTTAAAAAAAATCCAAAGATTTTTTCTCTTTGCAGACTTTTGAAATACCTTTGAATAAATCCAATAAAGACTTTTGTGTACTTTTTGCGGTTAAATTTAAAATGAGTTTACAACAAACATATAAACGTTTTTCGGATGAAACAAATTTCTGTTTGATATTTCTCATATTACTAAACAAAAAAATCTGCTTCCAAAGAAACAGATTCTGATATTTATACCGTAAAACGCTGAATTAGTTGTTCGTAACTGAAAGTTTTACTTCGATATTATTTCTTGTCGCATTAGAGTACGGACAGATTTGGTGCGCTTTTTCTGTTAAAGCCTGTGCTTCCTCAATAGAAACTTCAGGAATATTTACATCAAGCTGAACCGCCAATCCGAAACCGCCGTTTTCCAACTGTCCGATGCTTACTTCCGCCGTTACCGTAGTTTCTCCGGTTTTTGCTTTAGACAAAGAAATTACTCGGTTCAGTGCGCTGTCGAAACATGCAGAATATCCTGCTGCGAAAAGCATTTCAGGGTTGGTGAAATCGTCATTGGCTCCGCCTAAAGCTTTAGGCATTTTCACGTCCAGATCAAGAACCCCGTTTTCGCTTTTTACGTGTCCGTTTCTTCCTCCTGTTGCAGTTACTTTTGTTGTATACAAAGTTTTCATTTATTTTTCTATTTTAGTTAATATTTTTTGAACATTTTCTTTCAGAGCTTTCCAGTCTTCAGGCGATGCTCCGATTTTCTGAAATAATTTTTCCGGAATTCCGCAGGCTTTTTCCTGTAAATTTCTGCCGGATTCTGTGATGAAAACTTCCACCACACGTTCATCTTCTTTTTTTCTTTTTCTTTCGATAAATCCTTTATTTTCAAGTCTTTTAAGAAGCGGTGTAAGCGTTCCGCTGTCCAGATAGAGCTTTTCGCCGATGCTGTTCACTGGAAGTCCGTCATGTTCCCAAAGCACCATCATCACAAGATACTGCGGATAAGTAATATCCAACTCATCAAGAAAAGGACGGTAAAGCCCCGTAATTTCTTTCGCAATAACGTATAAAGGAAAGCAGAGCTGGTTTTCTAATTTTAAAAATTCGGGATTTTCCATGATTTCTGAAAAATGAAGAGGTTTTTATTTTTTGATGATGAATTCTTCCATCGGAATTCTTACTTTTTTCATGTGCGACAGCCAGTCGTTTTTCTCGTCTCTGTATCCTAAATACAATAAGCTCACACTCTTTAAGCCTAAAGCCCTCAAGCCCAAAATTTCATCCACCACTTCATTGCTGAAACCTTCTGCAGGAGTGCTGTCTACTTTAAGTTCCGCAGCCTGAGCCATGGCAAGTCCTAAAGCAATGTACGTTTGTCTTGCAGTATGCGCGAAATGTTCTTCGGGAGTCTGCGCACCGTAGATTTCTTTAATTTTATCGGTATAGCTGGAAAATCTTCCTCTCGGCAAATCTCTTACATCGGTGTGATGATCGTATACTTTATCGATTTTCTCATCGGAATAGCTGTCCCATGCCGCGAAAACCAAAACATGAGAAGAATCTCTCATTACTTCAGGATTCAATGCTCCCTGAACCATTTTTTCTTTTAATTCCTGATTTTCCACTACGATCACACGGAAAGGCTGTAATCCGGAAGAAGTAGGAGCGAGTCTTGCGGCTTCTAAAATTTTATTTAAATCTTCTTCTGATACTTTTTTTGTTGGATCGTATGCTTTTACAGCGTGTCTCCAGTTTAAATCTTCTATTAATGACATTTTTGTTAATTTTTTATTTGAATAATATGATGCAAAAATATTGCCAAATTAAATTGTGTACAATTTAATTTTGTTAAATTTAATTTAAAAATTTTTAAAACCTTCTTAAAACATCGCAGGAATCGGATTTTTTCTGAAGACTGAACTTTCCACTTTTGCTGAAGAATTTTAAACCAAAAACAATGCAGAGATTTAAAAACAAAACCGCTCTGATTACAGGCGGAACCAACCGAATGGGATTCTCAACAGCACAACAGTTTATAGAAGAAGGCGGAAAGGCAATCATCACTGGAAGAAGTGAAGAAAATGTAAAAAATGCCGTAAATAAACTAGGCGAAAATGCGTTCGGAATTGTTTCGGATGCCGGAAAAATAAGCGACCTGATGAATCTTAGAAATGAAGTTGAAAAATTAACGGAACATATTGATCTGGTATTTGCAAATGCAGGATACGGAAGATTTGCTTCGATTGAAAATGTGGATGCACATCATTTTGATGAACTTTTCAATATGCTGGTAAAAGGCAGCTTTTTTACTGTTCAGCAGATGCTTCCTTTAATGAAAGAGGGGAGTTCGGTTGTGTTTAATACTTCTTTTGTCACAGAATTCGGGATGTCCAATTTTTCCGTGTATTCTGCGGCAAAAGCGGCAGTTCAGTCTTTTATTAAAACTTTCGCAACTGAATTGACGACTAAAGGAATCCGAGTGAATGGAATTAGTCCGGGACATATCAAAACCAATATTTTTAATAATACGGGTTTAAATTCAGAACAGATTGATGAAGCCGTACAACATATTATTCCTACCATTCCTTTTAAAAGACAGGGAGAACCTTCGGAAATTGCAAAAGCGATACTTTTTCTTGCTTCTGATGAAGCATCTTACATTCACGGAGCGGAATTGAGAATTGATGCCGGAATATCTGTAATTAAATGATAATGTGATGAAAAGATTATTTTACGTCTTTGATCTGTCTGATAATATTGGTTTTATTTTCAATGCCAATATCATATTTTTTACTTTTCTTAAGACTTAAAGTTGCCTTTTCGATAAGATGGGTATAATCCTGAGATTTTTTTGAAAGATAGAAAACCTGCGCGCTGATTCCTATGGAAACACGGGCAAATTCCTGTGGTCGATCCGGATCATCTGTAATATCGGTAATCACTGAATTGTTGTACCATGTAAGGTTTTGTGAACTTTGATTGCCGGAGCAGGAAATGACCATCATTATTATGCAGAGGATATAGGTTGAGAATTTCATGAAAATAAAATTTAAAAAAAGCTCCTGCAAAATAACAAATAATTGCAGGAGCTATATAAAGATTTGTTAGAATCCGCAGCTTGCTACACTTGGAGCCGGAACAGGAGAGCATCCGGACAATGTAGAAAATGTTGTCAGTACACAATTCGTGTTTATATAATTGTTGTCATAAAGCAGCGAACCGGACGGACTTCTGTAATATACATTTCCTGCCGTATTGGCGTAAGAAGAAGCAGAGGCGGAACCACAGCTTGTATTTACGCACGCATTTCTCCATGCAGTATCAGTTACCGGTCCGGAGGTGAAAAGAGAAGGATCTATAATTCTTTTTTCCACCACACCGGAAGCATTTTTAAAGCTTACTAAAATAGCTACGTGATATCCCCACGAAACACAGCACGTTCCTGTAGAAGCTTTCAGGTTTCCGTAGACGAATTGTTTTTCGCAGTCATAACCTGCATTCAGAAGGATCTGTCTCATTTTATGAGCTCTTGCGTAACATCCGTCTACTGCATATCTGAACGTGATGCATGGTGAAGAAGCTGTAGAAGTTCCGCACGACTGATTTTTGATCTGTATGAAAAGATTGTTCAGAGTTGCCTGATTCGGAATTACACTTACTGCTTTACTGGTTTCGCTTTGAGTTTCTTTGGTGAAGATGGATTTGAAGTAAGTAACATCTTCATCGGTTGCTTTTTCAACTTTGGCAATTTCGTTGGAATTTTTTTTCAGGAAAACATGAACCGGAGTTTCATTTTCGACCGCTGATTGAATCATTGAGATGAAGGCTTCATTCTCTTTGCTGTCTTTAATTTCATAGAACTGCGCAGAAATGATGAAAGAAACTTTCAGTACATTGCCTTCTTTTTGAATCCCTACCGGAATAGTGCTGCCAAAGTCTCTCATGGCATTTTCATTGTTTTCTTTTACAACAAGATTCGGATCCTGATTGGCACTGGAATCTGAACAGGCATTGGAGGAAAGTACCATTACAAATGCCATTGCGGATAGCAGAAATTTTTTCATAGTTTTAATTTTTGTGGTTAATGAGGTGCAGTTTATTCTTAATAGTTCACTGCATTGTGATTTTAAAAGTAATAAAAAATTGAATATAAAATTCAAAATTTTTAAGAATTTTTATCATGCATTCAGATTGCCGATGAATACTGGAAAAATTAAATTGGGCAAATGTATTTAACGTGAGTTCGATGAAATTAATGGGTAATAAATTGATCATATTTTATCAATCTCACCAGACTTCAGTCTGATGCGAAGATTACCGATCAAGGTTAGGTTGGGTAAAATTGATGATAAGATTTGTCTGAAGCCTGTTTGTTTTTCTGATAAAGTTGTTTATAGTAAAAATCTTTGCTCCTTTAGGAGCAGAATCTGTGTAGAAATAAGAATCAGTTCATCAATCAATCCGTAGGATTGATATCTGTAATTCTCAATGAATTTTCTAAAGATAGCGTTCCTACGGAACGCCGAACGTACGTCTAATATTGATTTTTTAATTAAAAATCCCTGCACATCGCAATATGCAGGGAAATGTTATTTAGTAAAAATTACTTCGCAATAAGTTCCGCTTCGAAAACCTCTGTAAAATGCTTTCTTATTTTCGCTTTAATATCTTCCATTTCTTTAGGAGTGAGTTCTCTTTCCAGTTCTCTTTTTAAGGAAGTTACCTGTTTGTCTTTAATGCCGCACGGAATGATGTATTCAAAATAACGCATATCCGTATTTACATTTAAAGCAAATCCGTGTAAAGTTACCCATCGTGAAGCTTTTACCCCCATAGCGCAGATCTTTCTTGCATAAGGTTTTCCCACATCCAGCCAGACTCCTGTTTCTCCGGGAGAACGTTCGCCTTTCAATCCGTATTCGGCAATGGTTCTGATGATGACTTCTTCCAGATTTCTCATGTATTTATGAATATCCGTGAAGAAATTTTCAAGGTCTAAAATAGGATAGCCTACAATCTGTCCGTAACCGTGATACGTAATATCTCCGCCGCGGTTTACCTTTACGAAAGTGGCATCAATCTCTTTCAGTTTATCAATTCCGGCAAGCATATTTTCTTCATGTCCGCTTTTTCCCAGCGTATACACATGAGGATGTTCTACAAGAAGAAAATGATTGGGCGTTTCGCTGTGCTGTTCCGCAGGAAGATCGCGGTTTTTAATTTTCAGATCTATGATGTTTTTCATCAGAGATTCCTGATAATCCCACGCCGACTGATATTCCCGCGTTCCTAAGTCTTCAAATTCTACTACTTTATTCTGAATTGTATTCATATCATTTTTTGAATACACAAATTTAGTGATTTTTAGGCTTTAATGGAATGGATGAAATCTATAGCTTTGGTCTTCCAGTCTCTATTTTGAAGTAAAATGTTGACGAAAGCAGTTCCGATGATCCCGCCATCCGCTTTTTCGGTTACATTTTCGAAGTCTTCTTTTGATTTGATTCCAAAACCGATCATCACCGGATTTTTCAAAGGAAGTGAAGCTAATCTTGAAAGATATTCCTCGTTTTTGAGAACAGCCTGATCGTTTCCAGTGGTTGAAGACGAACTTACCGCATACAAAAATCCGGAACTTAAGGAATCGAGGTATAAAATTCTTTCGTCCGAAGTTTCGGGAGTCACCAGAAAGGTGAAATTCAGATGGTATTTTGCTAAAACTTTCTGATAATTTTTCTCGAATTCAATAGGAGGGAGATCGGGAATAATTAATCCTGAAACTCCGCTTTCCGAACATGCTGCACAGAATTCTTCAAATCCGAAACGCAGCACCGGATTGATGTAGCCCATTAAAATTAAAGGAATTTTTATTTCGTTTCTAATAGATTTCAATTGTGAGAAGAGTTTTTCGATGGTCATTCCGTTTTTCAGGGCTAATTCATGAGCCTGCTGAATAACGGGACCGTCTGCAACAGGATCTGAATACGGCATCCCGATTTCGATCATCTCTACGCCGGAATCCTGAATTAATTGTATGATTTCAGCAGTGTTTTCCAGCTCGGGAATTCCTGCGGTGAAGTATATATTTAGTTTTTTCATTTAAAAATGCTTTTTAATGATGTCATTTCGTAAAATCTGCTTAAAATGTTTTTTATTTTAACCGCAAAAGGTGCAAAAGATATTTATAATGTATGATTATAATATATTTTAAGCTCTCAAAAGTTTAAAAATCAAAGATTTTTTGAAAGCTGTTGTGATCTTTTTATTGATAAACACTAATCATTTAGTTTATCTTTTATGACTTTTATGGTTAAATAAAGTGTAAGTTCATCAGTTCTTCGTAATGACAAAAATTATTTTTGATGTTGACGATGCGATCCGGCTTGAACGGAGCTCTTTTTGTGCAGCAAAGCGGAACAAAAAAGCGGGAGTGGAAGACGGAAATTATCGCCCGAATTATTTTACAAATGTTTCAAATACGTTTCCATGTCTTTATCTCCGCGACCGCTGAGACAAATGACCACAATATCGTCTTCGTTGAATTTCTTTTTGTCGAAAACCGCGAGCGCGTGAGAGCTTTCCAGAGCGGGAATGATGCCTTCGATTTTGGTGAGTTCGAACGCTGATTTTAGTGCTTCATCGTCGTTGATGCTGAAAAATTCTGCTCTTTGTTCCCTGAACAGATTTGCGTGAAAAGGTCCTATTCCGGGATAATCCAGCCCTGCAGAAATGGAGTGGGGCTCGATAACCTGTCCGTCATTGGTCTGCATCACAAGGCTTTTGCTTCCGTGAAGAATGCCTAAAGTTCCCAGAAAAGTCGTTGCGGCAGATTTTCCGGATTCTACGCCGAAACCACCGGCTTCAGCAGCAATAATTTTCACGTGTTTTTCGTTCACAAAATGGTAAAAAGCGCCTGCTGCATTGCTTCCACCACCAACACAGGCAATAATATAATCAGGATTTTCTCTTCCTGTCTGTTCCAGAAGCTGTTCTTTTATCTCTTTTGAAATCACACTCTGAAATCTCGCCACAAGATCCGGAAAAGGATGCGGACCGACCACACTTCCGATGACGTAATGAGTGGTCACGGGATTGTTGATCCAGTCTCTTAAGGCTTCATTTACAGCATCTTTTAGTGTTTTGGAACCTGAAGTTGCGGGAACGACTTTTGCGCCGAGCATTTTCATTCTTGCGACATTGGGAGCCTGTCTCTGGATATCGACTTCACCCATGTAAACAATGCATTCCAGTCCTAAAAGCGCGCAGGCTGTAGCGGTGGCAACGCCGTGTTGTCCGGCTCCGGTTTCGGCAATGATTCTGTTTTTTCCGAGACGTTTTGCCAACAAAACCTGTCCTAAAGCGTTATTGATTTTATGCGCTCCGGTGTGGTTGAGATCTTCTCTTTTTAAGTAAATTTTGGTGTTGTATTTCCGGCTTAAATTTTTCGCAAAATACAATGGTGTTGTACGTCCTACGTAATTTTTTAACAAATCCTGATATTCCTGTTGAAAATCTTCAGATTCAATAATGTCAAGATAGTTTTTTTGCAGTTCCTCTACGTTCGGGTAGAGCATTTCCGGGATGAAAGCGCCTCCGAATTCTCCATAATATCCGTGTTCGTCGGGGTTTCTATAATTCATTTTGTAATGTATTTATCAGTGAAAGGTTATAATCAAACTGCTGTTTGCTGATCTGTCTGTTCTGATGCAGCAGATGCAGTTTTGCAGTTAAATCTATTAAAATATCTAAATCTAATTTCGAGTTGTACATGGTAATCGCAATTTCAAGATTATCAACAAGATAATAAGAGTCGAATTTCTCATACAGGCAGAAAATTTTACAGTAAACGATTCCAAAATCATATTTCACACTGGCTTTTACGTTGCTGTCGAGTAATTTATCGGCAATCACTACCAAATGATAGCTGTCCCAGAAATGAATGGTTTTAAAGAAATATTCGACATCTTCTTTGTGAAAATTTTTAATGATTTCGATGAAATCACTTAATAATCCTCCGATGTACCAATATTCTGTATTGCTGTCATTTTCAGAGACAAAATCATGCAGTCTTTCTACTTTTTCATTTTCAAATTTTTGAGAAAACAGGACTCTGTGAACGGATTTTCCGATCTCTTCAAGATTTAATTTCTTAAATTTTAAAAGCTTCAGTTTTCTCGAATAATATTTTTTCAATGTTTTTTGTTTTTTTATTGTAAGCTTGTTTAAACTTTTTTACCACAAAAGATGCAAAAGATTGTAACACTTTAGTTGTTTAAGTTTACTACTTAATGGAAAAAAGAGCACATAAGTTTAAAAATCAAAGATTTTTTTTCTTTGCAGACTTTTGAAATACTTTAAATAAATCCAATAAAGTCTTTTGTATCTTTTGCGGTTAATTTTAAATGAGTTTAAACAAATTTTGTGTTTTAATTTATGATCAGATCAGTTTTTCTTTAAATATTTTTATCCGGCTGATGTTTTTAACTCCGGGTTCTGTTTCGAACCTCGAATTGATGTCCAGAGCAAAAGGCTTTTGTTGTAAAATGCCGATGTTTTCTGTATTTTCTTCTGAAATTCCGCCACTTAAAAAATAGGGAAGGGGAATTTCAATGTCGTTTAACAGATTCCAGTCGAAGGTCTTTCCTGTTCCTCCAAATGATTTTGAATCGGTGTCGAAAAGAATATAATCGTTTGTTTGCGCATATTGATTGATTGTTTTCTGAAGCTCATCAGAGTTTTGATTTCCAATTCGGATCACTTTGATGATTTTGATTTCAGAATTTAATTTTTTTCTTAATTCTGTAATAAAATATTCATCTTCATCGCCGTGAAGCTGTATGAAATTCAGTTTTGCTTTTTCTGCTGTTTCAACTATTTTTTCTAAGTTTTCATTTACGAAAACGCCGACTTTTCCTGGATGTTCAATTGCTGAAATCTGTTCCGGATTCAAATGCTTCAAAACATACCTGAGCGATTTTTCATAAAAGATAAAACCAAGAAAGTCTGTCTGTAAAGATATTAACTTCTGAATCTGATCAGATTGGGTTAATCCACAAACTTTTAGCTTTGGAGCATTTTTATTCGTCAATAGATTGTTGTCTGTAAAATTCATACCAGATTTTTAAATTCCTGTACTCGTAATAAATTCAGCCAACTTTTTTCCGGGATCTTCATGTTTCATAAAATATTCGCCCATCAGAAATCCGTCGAAACCTTCATTTTTTAAATATCTGAAATCTTCTTCGTTGTAGATTCCGCTTTCGGCAACAGACAGAATGTCTTTCGGAAGCTGATTTTTCAAATTAACCGAATGTTGCAGATCCACTTTGAAATCTTTCAAGTTCCTGTTGTTAATTCCCACAAGATCAATGTTTTTATTAATGTGTTTCAGCTCTTCTTCGGTATGGATTTCCAGTAAAACTTCCAATCCCAACTCGTGAGAAAGTTCTGTAAATTCTGAAACCTGTTGTGGTGAAAGACAGGCTGCAATCAATAAAATAACATCTGCACCGATGCTTTTGGCTTCATAAAACTGATATTCATCGATCATGAAATCTTTTCGCAGAATCGGAATATTTACAGAATTTCTTACATTCAGAATATCCTCAGAACTTCCTCCGAAAAAATCACGATCCGTTAAAACAGAAATTCCGCTCGCCCCGAATTTTTCATATGCGGAAACCACTTTTAAAGGTGAAACTGTATCATTAATAATTCCTTTTGAGGGAGATTGTCTTTTGAATTCGGCAATGATTCCGCTTCTCTTTTTTAAGCTTTCTTTCAGTGAAAAATTTTCTCTTCCGAAAAATTCAGATTCCTTCAATGCTGAGATTGAAGTATTCGATTTCGAGAAGGAAACCTCTTCTTTTTTTCTTTGTATGATTTTATCTAAAATATTCATCTTTCTTTTTAATTTACTATTCATTGTCATTTCGAACGTAATGAAATGAAGTGAGAAATCTGTTTTTTAAATGTAGTTATGTGTACCTAAAGTTTTCAGCATATTCTGTGTTTTTATAGATTCTTCACTTCACTGCGTTTCGCTCTGAATGACAAAAGACCGATAATGAAATGAAAAAGTATTATTCCAAAAGAAGTTCCAGACTTCTTAATGCTTTTCCTCCATGTAAACTTTCTTTCGCCATCAAAAGGCAATCTTCATAGCTTCCGAATTTTTCGGTGTGATAAAGGGCGACGGCTGCATTTGCCAATACGACTGTATTCTGTTGTTCCGTTCCTTTTCCCTGAAGAATATTTCTGAAAATTTTTGCCGTTTCCTGAGGCGTTTCTCCCGCTTTTATACTTTCATGCGTGATAGAATCAAAACCAAGATCTTCCGTGGAATAGACTTCTTCTCCTTTTTTGGTAATAATTTTACTGTCGTGGGTAAGACTGATCTCGTCGTAGCCGTCCATCCCGTGAACAAGGATAAAATCACGGTTGTCCTTCTGCAAAAGATACTGGTAAATTCTTGCGATTTCCAGATTGTAAACGCCGATCATGGAAAACTGAGGTTTTGCCGGATTCACAAGCGGGCCGAGAAGGTTGAAAAACGTTCTGAGACCTAAAGCTCTTCGCAGCGCACCAACCGATTGCAGTGCCGGATGAAAGTAGGGAGCGTGTAAAAAACAGATGTTGGCTTTTTCAAGATCTTCCTGAAGTCTTTCCGAACTGTTTTTGAATTCATAGCCCAGTTCTTCCAGTACATTGGAAGATCCGGTGATGGTAGAAGCTCCGTAATTTCCGTGTTTTGTTACTTTCTGTCCCGTTCCTGCAACTACAAAACTTGCTAAAGTTGAGATATTGATAGTGTTTTTTCCGTCACCGCCCGTTCCTACAATATCAATGGCATCTCCGGAATCGATGTTTACGGGAACTGCCATTTGCAGAAGGGCTTCACGAAAGCCTTCCAGCTCTTTAAGTGTGATATTTCGCATGAGGAAAACACTTATAAAAGCCGTAACTTCGGTTGCATTGAATTTATTCTGGGCAATCTCAATCATAATCGCCTTTGCCTCAGATTTGGACAAGGTATGATGATTAAAAAGGTATTGCAGGATCTCTTTCATTTGTGGAGGTTTTATGGTTGAGGGAATTTGTGCTGTTTTCAATTGAGTAGAAAGTTTTTGATAATAATTTCTCCCTGCGGAGTAAGAATGCTTTCCGGATGAAACTGTACGCCGTGAACATCATATTTTTTGTGCTGTAACGCCATAATCATTCCATCTTTGTCTACTGCGGTAATTTCCAGTTCTTCCGGCAGATCTTCGCGGTTAACAACCCAACTGTGGTATCTTCCGACTTCAATTCCGCTGGATAGATTTTTAAAAATTTTGGTATCTTCTTTTACGAAATCTGCGGAAGTTGCCACTCCATGAAAAATTTCGGAAAGATTGGTTAAACTTCCTCCAAAAGCTTCTGCAATTGCCTGCTGACCGAGACATACGCCTAAAATGCTTTTTGTAGGAGCGTATTCTTTGATCAGATCCAGTAAAATTCCGGCTTCTTCCGGAATTCCGGGACCGGGTGAAAGCACGATTTTATCGTACTGATCGATTTCTTCCAGACTGATCTGGTCATTCTTTACCACATCCACTTTGGTATCCAAAACTCTCTCGATAATCTGAACCAGATTGTAGGTAAAGCTGTCGTAATTATCGAATACGAGAACTTTAGTTTGTTTTATAGTATTGCTCATTTTTTTTGATTTTAATAATTTTCGACTAATTTCTCCGCTTTTTCCACTGCTTTTTTCAGGGCATTCAGTTTATTGTTTACTTCCTGAAGCTCACTTTCGGGGTTTGATTTTGCCACAAGTCCGGCTCCTGCCTGATAATACAGCGTATTGTTTTTGCTTAAAAAAGTACGGATCATAATTGCCTGATTGCAGTCTCCGTTCAAGCCAATCATTCCGATGCATCCGCCATAATAACCTCTGGAATCTTTTTCATATTGGTTAATTAACTGCAACGCTCTGTGTTTTGGGGCTCCGCTTAAAGTTCCCTGCGGAAAAGTTGTTGCCACCATTTCGAAAGGATTTACATTTTCCTGCAGATCTGCGGTTACTTCGCTTACCATGTGGATAACGTGAGAGAAAAGCTGTATTTCCTTTAATTTGGTTACCGTTACGTTTTTTCCGAGTTTTCCAAGATCATTCCTTGCAAGATCAACAAGCATCGTGTGTTCTGCATTTTCTTTTTCATCGTTTTTTAAATTTTCGATAGACTGGAGATCCGTTTCAAAATGTCCTGTTCGTTTGAATGTTCCGGCAATCGGATGAATAACGGCTTTGTTGTTTTTGATGATTAACTGGCTTTCAGGGCTTGAACCGAAGAGTTTGTAATTGCCATAATCGAAGAAAAATAAATAAGGGGAAGGATTGATGTTTCTTAATGCACGGTAGACATTGAATTCATCTCCTTTAAATTTCTGCTGAAATCTTCTGCTTAAAACCAATTGAAAAACATCGCCTCTCATGCAGTGTTTCTGGGCTGTTTTTACGAGTTCAATATATTCTTCATCCGTAATATTAGAAGTTTCTGCTCCTTCTTTTTCGAAAGGATAAATTACGGAATTCAGATTCTTGATTAAGCTTTCAAGAAGGTAAAATTCAGATTTTACACCTTCCATCTGATTTTCAATAATATGCATTTCATCATTGTAATGATTGATGGCAATAACATATTGATATAATCGGTAACGAAGAATCGGGATTTCAACTTTGGGACTCTGTGCTTTGAACTGAATATTTTCAAAAAACTGAACCGCCTCGAAACTGGTATATCCGAAAAGACTTTGTGCCGTCTGTTCTATAGGATCTGCCGTTTTTTCGCATTCGAAAAGATCTGAGAAATTCTGAAAAACATCTTCAATTTTATTTTCAATGATAAATTGTTTTACAGGTTCCTGTCCCGGAAGCTTTATTTCAAAATCATTTAAATTTTTAATTTCAATTCCGGCAATCGCATTGATGGCAATGAAAGAGAAGTTGTTATCGATATTTTTAGAATCTGAGCTTTCCAGAAGAATAGTATCTCTGAATTTGTCGCGAATCTGCAGATAGATATTCATCGGAGTCTGAAGATCTCCGAGTGTTTTTTTGGAAACGGTTTTTATTTTTATCTTTTTACTGAACATTGCAGTTGAATTTTAAAATGGATGAAACAAAAAAAGACTTCAACGGATTACGTCAAAGTCTTTATTATTTGTTATAAATTATTTCTGTTGGTTGTTTAGCATTAACAACATGACAATAACATCAGACCCGACGAAGAGTTTGAATGCCACCACCACATATTTTTGTTGTTAACCATAGTACAAATGTATATAATTTTTTTAATATGAAAACAAAAAAATTATGAAATTAAAAAAAACTTTTATGGTTGTCCGCAATTTGTCATCATTAAAAAACCTTTGAGTTCTTTGCTGAGTGAAACGCCTTTGCGAACCCAAAAACAGTTGGCATATAAAAGAATCTTAGCGAACCCTTTGCGTTAAAAAGCAATATGATTAATAACAGATCATCAAAAAACTTAATCTGAAACTGATGGCTTTCACTAATCAGAAGAATCATTTAGCAGAAAAAATTTAATGAAATATCTTTAAAGTGGAGGTTTATCATAAGTTTGAAACTTTATTTTTTATATTTTTGTCTAAATTTTATAGGAAAAATAATGAAAAAAGTATTAGCAATCGCGTTTATCGGTGGTTTATTGGCAGCTAGCTGCTCTAAAAAGCCAAATCATGACTTACAGGACAGCAACACGATGTTGCCAGAGCCGGATGCTCCAACTGTGGTGGATTCTACTGCCAAAAAAACTGAAGCAGCAAAAGTAAATGCCGCAGAATCTCTTCCTGCAGCTGAAGCTAAAGCAGATACTCTTACAAAAAAATAATGAAAAATCTGTTTTTGACAGGATGTCTGGCAATGCTGATGTTTTCCTGTTCCAAAAAAGAAAATACACCTGTTGATGCGGCTTCTCCTGAAGCTACATCAATGAATGAACCGGCGAAAAGTAATCTTTCCGGCGACAAAATTATTGAAACGCTGGACTGTTCCGGATGTCATGCGGTGAATGAAAGAATGATAGGACCTTCTTATCAGGAAATAGCGGATAAGTATTCTGAAAAAGATGCAGAAATGCTGGCTTCCAAGATTATAGAAGGCGGAAGCGGAGTTTGGGGAGGCGTTCCGATGTCTCCACATCCACAGGTATCGAAAGAAGATGCCAAAAAAATGGTACAGTATATTTTAAGTCTGAAAAAATAATTGATGACTGAAAAGTCTGCTTTACATCCAAGAAATCTGCATCGTGATCCTTATGATTTCGAAAAGCTGATTTCCTGTGTACCGGAACTTAAACATTATGTTTTTGTGAACGCTTATCAAAGTGTAACAATTAATTTCAGTCTTCCGAAGGCTGTAAAATTGCTGAATAAAGCTTTGCTGTTACACTTTTATAAGGTTCAGGATTGGGATATTCCCGATGGTAATCTCTGTCCTCCGATTCCCGGAAGAGCAGATTACATTCATTATATTGCCGATTTAATCGGTGAAAAAGATCCTCAGAATTCTGATATTAAAGGACTGGATATCGGGACAGGAGCAAATCTTGTCTATCCTTTAATTGCCCATCGTTCTTACGGGTGGAAAATGCTTGGAACTGATATTAACGACATTTCCCTGAAAAATGCAGAATATATTTTAAGTCAGAATCCGGATTTATTACCTTTTATACATCTGAAAAAACAGCCGAAAACTCAACGTATTTTCAAAAATATTATTGATAAAGAAGATCGTTTTGTATTTTCGATGTGCAATCCGCCTTTTCATGATTCCGAAGAATCTGCCATGAAAGGGAATTTCAGAAAGACAAAAAATCTCAAAAAATCTACGGTTAAAAAACCATTACTGAATTTCGGAGGACAACAGTCGGAATTATGGTGTGAAGGCGGAGAACTGGCTTTCATTACAAATATGATTCGCGAAAGTGCTCTGTATTCCTCTCAGGTTTTATGGTTTACCTGTCTTGTTTCCAAAAAAGAGAACCTCAGTAAATTAACATTCCTTTTAAAGAAAATAAAAGCAGTCGATTTCAGGATTATCGAAATGTCTCAGGGACAGAAAATCAGCCGTATATTGGCTTGGACCTTTGTTGATCTTAATAAGCATAAAGACTGGTTTTTGAAGTCAAAAATATAAATGTCCTACATTATATTGGTAAGGCGTTTTAATATTGTGTTTTTAGAACAATTTTCTTTACAATATCTGCGTCTGAGTATTCTATCCATGCAAAATATCAAGCCTATTGTTTTCGGTAGATAAACTTGGTATCGGTTTGACGCTGTCTGCTAATTTAGCAGCCGAATTGATTTGTGACTGTACATAATAATCTATTACAGCATAAAATATTTGCTTCAACTTTAAAGCAGAATTTTATAAATAATCACTAAATTTGTACGCTTTTAGAAAAATAAGAAATGCAATTATCAGAACAAGAAATCATTAGAAGAGAAAAGCTGAATAAGCTTGTTGAAATGGGGATTAATGCATTCCCGGCGGATGAATACATCATTACAGATACTACAGAATCTATAAAACAGGATTTCGCAGAAAGTAAACAGGTGAAGATCGCGGGAAGACTGATGTCGCGAAGAATTCAGGGGAAAGCTTCTTTTGCTGAGTTGCAGGATTCTACAGGAAGAATTCAGGTGTATTTTAACAGGGATGAGATCTGTACAGGAGAAGATAAAACGTTATATAATGAAGTGTACAAACATCTTTTGGATATCGGAGATATTATCGGAATTGAAGGTGAGCTGTTTACAACACAGGTAGGAGAGAAGACGGTTTTGGTGAAAAATTTCACGCTGTTAACGAAATCTTTAAGACCTCTTCCACAGGCAAAAACGGATGAAAACGGTGTTGTTCATGATGCATTCAATGATCCGGAGCTAAGATACAGACAGCGTTATGTAGATTTAACGGTAAATCCTCAGATTAAGGAAGTTTTCGTAAAAAGAACAAAATTGTTCAATGCAATGAGAACATTCTTTAATGATGCAGGATATTTTGAGGTGGAAACTCCGATCTTACAGGCGATTCCGGGAGGAGCTGCGGCAAGACCTTTCATTACACATCACAATGCTTTGGATATTCCTTTATATTTAAGAATTGCCAACGAGTTATATCTTAAAAGATTAATCGTAGGTGGTTTTGACGGGGTTTATGAATTCTCCAAAAACTTCAGAAATGAAGGAATGGACAGAACCCACAATCCGGAATTTACCGCAATGGAAATTTATGTAGCCTACAAAGACTACAACTGGATGATGGATTTCACGGAGAAGTTATTAGAGTTCTGTGCCATTCAGGTGAACGGAACAACAAAAGCTACTTTCGGGGAATACGAAGTGGATTTCAAAGCGCCTTACCAGAGAATTTCCATGACGGATGCGATCCTGAAATTTACAGGATTCGATATCACCGGAAAAACAGAACAGGAATTATTCGATTTTGCAAAATCTATCGGAATTGATGTGAATGAAACGATGGGGAAAGGAAAATTAATTGATGAAATTTTTGGTGAAAAATGCGAAGGAAACTTTATTCAGCCAACTTTCATTACAGATTATCCGATCGAAATGTCACCGCTTACGAAAAAGCACAGAAGCAAAGAAGGTTTAACCGAGCGTTTTGAACTGATGGTTTGCGGAAAAGAAATCGCCAATGCGTATTCTGAGCTTAATGATCCGATTGACCAGAGAGAACGTTTTGAGGAGCAGCTAAAATTATCAGAAAAAGGAGACGACGAAGCAGGACAGTTTATTGATGAAGATTTCTTAAGAGCGCTGGAATACGGAATGCCGCCAACTTCCGGTTTAGGAATCGGAATGGACAGATTAATTATGTTCCTTACAAATAATGCATCCATTCAGGAAGTTTTATTCTTCCCTCAGATGAGACCTGAAAAAGCGGTTCCTCAAATTGAACTGGGTGAAGATGAAAAAGTAATTCTTGAAATTTTAAAATCAGGAGAACAGATTGCTTTGGCAGAAGTGAAAGAGCAATCTCAACTTTCAGGAAAGAAATGGGACAAGGCATCCAAAACTTTAACGAAAAATAATATCGTGAAAGTGGAGAAGATTGATGAGGTTCTTTTGATGAAACTGGTTTAAGATTTTATATCATATAATTTAGTTCCGGCGGAAGCAAAGCTTCCGCCGGAATTTTTTATAAAGCACAAAAAACTATTTTTGCATAATTTACGTTATTCATAAAAACTAAATGAGATGAGAATTCTTATCGTCCTTATTTTTCTGTTCGTCAATGTGAAAGCTCAGATGCTTAGTTCGGTTTATTTTGAGTACAATAGTTCTAAACTGACGAAAGAATCGCAGAAAAAGCTTGACAGTCTGGCGCAGTTGAGAAGCAATCTGAAATTCAGAATTTTTGGAAATTGTGATATTTCCGGAACTTCGGAATACAATAAAAAGCTGTCTGAAAATCGTGCTAATGCGGTTAATCAATATTTACAGTCAAAAGTCGGAAATAATATCAAACTGGAAAGTGTAGTAGGATTGGGAAAAGAAAAACCCATCAATGACAACAGTACCGAAGAATTGCGCGGTAAAAACAGAAGGGTAGATGTATTTATTGATCGGGTGATGATTGCCGGAGAAATACATTCGGGGAAAACCTTTGAGAGCTTTTTCAGCAAAAAAGTTTCAGAAATGAAAATCGGAGAAACTTTTTCTTTGCCGAATGTTAATTTTATCGGAGGTCGCCACGTATGGCTGCCAAAAGGAAATAGTGTATTGATGCAGTTAGCGGAAATTTTAAAAAATAATCCGACAATCGAAGTAGAATTGCAGGGACATATCTGCTGTGATTATGACAATTTCGATGGTGAAGATTTAGATTTGAAAACATTTAACCTATCTTGGGCGAGAGCCAATGCCATCAAAGAATTTCTGGAAAAACAGGGAATTGCTTCCACGCGCATCAAAGCAACCGGAATGGGACATCTCAATCCTGTTGTTTATCCCGAAAGAAAGGAAGAGGATTTCATGAAGAACAGGAGGGTGGAAATTGTTTTGCTTAAAAAATAGATTACAAGATTTCGGCGCAGCAAAGCTGCGCCGAAACTATTATACCTTTTAAAATTATCTTCTCAGTTTACTGAATGATGCCATCAGATAAAACAAAAACGGAAGGATGAAAACAGAGCCGAGCATTAACGCCCATCCCAAAGCCGAAATTGTTTTTGGCGCTGCAACGTTGTCTAATAAAGAAAGATGTTCTCCGTTTGCAAACAGAATAATATTCGGATTGTGCTGATATGTGGCGGCAACCAGAATCATAATCACCTGAAATCCTGCTAAAGCTCTTACAGGTAAAAGTTTACGGCGATTCATTGCTCTCAGAATCAAAAATAGACAGATGGTAGCAAAAACCGTTGCCATAATTCCCAAAGGCTTTGAGAAAACCCACATCAGTAAAGGAATATCGGAAAAATAAGCCGTGATGAAAACCAGAAGTCCTGCGATAACAACAAAGATCATGGTCTGTTTGGATTTTCTGATCATCATACCCAGTTCAAAACGGTCGGAAGTCTCTCTCAAAGCAAAAACGGAAGCAAGATAAGCACAGATGGAAACGGTAAATAAACCTACTGCAACACCAAACCAGTTCAGCCAACTGAAAATATACAAATCTAAAAAATTGGTCGCCTCCGGATTAATAGAATGGGAGATCGTTGCTGCTGCCGTTAATCCCAGAAAAAAAGGAGTCAGTAAACTCGCAAAGTAAAAAATCTGTGTGTAAATGCGTTGCCAACTGTCTTCCACCGCATCATAATGCCGGAACGTAAAAGCTGTCCCGCGTGCAATAATTCCCACCAGCATTAAAACCAAAGGAATATGAAGGTACGTGGAAAGCGTGGTGTAAACCTCCGGAAAACCGACAAAAAGAATAACAATGGCAATAATCAGCCACATATGATTGGCTTCCCAAACCGGAGCAATAGAAGTGTACATCAGAGTCTGCGTTTTGGGTCTGTTCTTTTTTCTGGTGAACTGTTCCACAATTCCCGCTCCGAAATCGGCTCCGCCTAAAATAACATACAGGCAGATCGATAGCCAGAGAAATCCTATAACAACATAAATCATGACTTTTTATTTTTAGAGTTAAACTGTGGATCGGTAGGATCGTATAATTGGGGAACCATTTTAATCTGTCTTGTTAAAAGGAAAATAATAACCAAAGAGAGTGACGCGAAAATCGCGGTAAAAAAGTAAAAAGAATACTGAATTCCCGGCATTGGTGTCACGGCATCGGCTGTTTTCATAATTCCGTAAATAATCCACGGCTGTCTTCCCACTTCAGTTACTGTCCATCCAGCTTCCAGAGCAATATATCCGAAAGGAGTTGCATATAAAAATGTTTTCAAAAGCCAGTTTTTGGAAAGCCATTCTTTCCTGAAAAACGTTGCATACAGAAAAACACTTCCAATAATAATCATCACAACGCCAAAAAAAATCATGATCTGAAAAGCATAATGCACAACCGCAATCGGAGGCCATTCATCTTTTGGAAAATCTTTCAGTCCTTTTACTTCAGCATTAAAATCATTAGCTACTAAAAAACTCAGAACTTTCGGGATTTTTACGGCATATTTTATCTCTTCTTTTTTCTCATCCGGAATTCCGCCAATAACAAATGAAGCCCCTTTTTCCGTTTCAAAATGGGCTTCCATGGCAGCTAATTTTATCGGTTGTCTTTCTGCAACGGATTTTGCGGCAACATCACCACTTAAGGGTGCTCCGAATGCTCCGATCAAAGCAAATCCTGCTGCAATTCTGAAAGCTTTGGTATGAAATTCAACATTTTTTTTCTTTAGAATCAAGAAAGCATGAACTCCGGCAACGGCAAATCCAGTAGCACAAAACGCTGCAACCGTCATGTGTAAAGCCTGAGGAAACCACGCGTCATTAAACATGGCTTTAATAGGATCTATATTTAAATATTGTCCGTTCACATAATCGAATCCTGCCGGAGAATTCATCCATGCGTTTGCGGCAACCACTAAAATTCCCGAAGCCAAACCACTTAATCCTACCAAAAATCCGCAGAACCAATGAAACCATTTATTAAATCTGTCCCATCCATACAGAAAAAATCCGATTGCGATGGCTTCAATAAAGAACGCGGTTCCCTCCAGAGAGAAAGGCATTCCGAAAATAGGTCCTGCATGTTTCATAAATTCCGGCCAGAGAAGTCCAAGCTCAAAGGAAAGCATCGTTCCGGAAACAGCACCGGTTGCAAAAAGGATTGCCACACCCTTGCTCCAGGCTTTCGTAAGACCTTTATAAACTTCGTTTTTTGTTTTTAAGTATTTCCAGTGTGCAAAAGCCATAAGAAAAGGCATAACCATACCCACACAGGAAAAAATAATGTGGAAGCCGAGTGACATTGCCATCTGTGCACGAGCTGCAAGAAAGTCGTCCATAAACCATTCATTTTGAGTAAATAAATTTACGTATAAATTAAAGATGTACATTATGATTTACAACAGCATTTGTTTGAGAAATAGGTTTTAACTTTGATATTTTTTAAGAGAAAACAATCTTTGCTTTTTGTGGAAAAATCAATACTTTTTTGACACTTTTTAACTTTCATACCTCGAAAAAAATCACGATATTTGTAAGTCTTTGCATTTAGCAGGATTTTTTAATATTTATATGAGTCAGAAACAATATACAGCGAGTAGTATTCAGGCATTGGAAGGAATGGAACACGTACGTATGCGTCCTTCAATGTACATTGGTGATGTGGGAGTAAGAGGTCTCCATCATTTGGTTTATGAAGTAGTAGATAACTCTATCGACGAAGCGTTGGCAGGATACTGCGACACGATCTTTGTCAGCATTAAAGAAGGAAACGGGATCGAGGTTAGCGATAACGGTAGAGGTATTCCTGTGGATTTCCACGAAAAAGAACAAAAATCCGCTCTTGAGGTTGTAATGACGAAAATCGGGGCAGGAGGTAAGTTTGATAAAGATTCTTATAAAGTTTCCGGAGGTCTTCACGGAGTTGGGGTATCGTGTGTAAACGCACTTTCCAACGAAATGGTAACGACAGTTTACAGAGACGGAAACGTTTATCAGCAGATATATTCAAGAGGTAAAGCTCAGACGGGCGTTGAGGAAATAGGACACAGCGATCAGAGAGGAACAAAACAGTTCTTCCAGCCGGATGATTCTATCTTTACAGAACTGGTGTATAATTATGATACATTAGCAAGCCGTTTAAGAGAGCTTTCTTATTTAAATAAAGGAATTACCATTACCCTTACAGACGAAAGAGAAAAACTGGAAGACGGTTCTTTCAGATCAGAAGTTTTCCATTCTGAAGGAGGTTTAAAGGAGTTCGTTGCCTTTATTGACGGAAACCGTGAGTCGATCATGGAAAATGTTATTTTCATGGAAGGCGAAAGAGACGATATTCCTGTAGAAGTGGCAATGCGTTACAATACGTCATTTAATGAGAATCTTCACTCATACGTTAATAATATAAATACTCACGAAGGAGGTACTCACTTGGCAGGTTTCAGACGTGCTTTAACGAGAACTTTAAAGAAATATGCAGACGATTTAGGGATTCCTCAGAAAGAAAAAGTAGAAATTACAGGAGATGATTTTCGTGAAGGACTTACCGCTGTAATTTCCGTAAAAGTAATGGAACCTCAGTTTGAAGGACAGACCAAAACGAAATTAGGAAACTCTGAAGTTTCGGGAGCTGTTGATAAAATTGTAGGGGAAATGCTTACTAACTTTTTGGAAGAAAATCCTAACGAAGCAAAAATTATCGTTCAGAAAGTAGTGTTGGCTGCAAAAGCAAGACAGGCTGCGAAAAAAGCCCGTGAAATGGTTCAGAGAAAATCTCCGATGGGAGGTTCCGGACTTCCCGGGAAATTATCCGACTGTTCTTCAAAAGATCCGGCAGAATCAGAAATTTTCTTAGTTGAGGGAGATTCCGCGGGTGGAACGGCAAAACAGGGTCGCGACAGATTCTTTCAGGCAATTCTTCCGTTAAGAGGTAAAATTCTGAATGTTGAGAAATCAATGCTTCATAAAGTATATGATAATGAGGAGATTAAAAATATTTATACCGCTTTAGGAGTTTCCGTAGGTACGGAAGAAGACAGCAAAGCGTTGAATATGGCGAAGTTAAGATATCATAAAATCGTAATCATGACCGATGCCGATATCGATGGTTCTCACATCTCAACCTTAATCTTAACGTTCTTCTTCAGATATATGAAGGAATTGATTGAAAACGGCTATATTTATATTGCTCAGCCGCCTTTGTATTTATTGAAAAAAGGAAACAAAAAAGTATATGCTTACAACGAAAAAGAGCGTGAAGAATTTACTTTGGAAATGTCTCCGGATGGAAAAGGTGTTGAAGTTCAGCGTTATAAAGGTCTTGGAGAGATGAATCCTGAACAGCTTTGGGAAACCACTCTGAATCCTGAACACAGAATTCTGAAGCAGGTAACCATCGATAATGCGGTGGAAGCAGACAGTGTATTTTCTATGTTGATGGGCGACGAAGTTCCGCCAAGAAGAGAATTTATAGAAAAGAATGCCAAATATGCGAAAATTGATGCATAATTGAATTCAAAAAATACGATTATAAAAGACTTCAGCAATGAAGTCTTTTTTTTTCAATATGAACCATTCAATACAATAAAAAATAATTTTGTCAGTTATAAGATTTCATTATTTTTGCTAAATTTTAATAACCATGATGAAAATACTTTGTATTGGAGCGCTTTCGATGGCTTCTTTTTACTACTCACAAAATTTTCCGGTTTCTGCCATTCCTGAGACTCTGAAGAAAAATGCAGATGCGGTCATCAGGAAAGATCTAACGACGATTCAGGTTAATAAAATTGATGATATCAGATATCAGTATTATACGGTGACCACTGTTTTGAATAAAGACGGCGACTCCGATGCGCAGATTTATATTCCTTATGAAAAAGGCAATAGCATTTCAGACATCAGGGTAAATATTTACGATGAATCCGGAAAGAAAATAAAGTCATTTTCCAAATCAGATTTTGGGGATTTTGCCAATAATAATCAGGGAACGTTCTATTCGGATAACCGAGTGATGGCTTTGTCTTATACGCCTACGCAATATCCTTACACTGTGGAATTTTCCTATCAGATCGCAGATGAAAATACGGTTTTCCTGCCGGATTTTATTCCATTCAGATCAACTAATCTTTCGCTGGAAGAAGCTCAGATGAAGATCATCAACAAATCAGGCATCGAGCTTAAAACAAAAACATATCTTTCGGCTTATAACTATACTTCAGTTACAGAAAGCGATAATGCAGGAGAAAAAATATATTCTTATAAAAATGTTCCGGCTATTGATGATGCTTTTTTGCTTCCCCAACCGATAAAAATTTTGCCAAAAGTAAGTTTTGCGTTAACGAAATTCAATCTTGAAGGAAAACAGGGGAGTATAAACAACTGGAGTGAGTTCGGATCTTGGTATTACAACAGCATTTTACAGCCGGTTTCTTTATCAACGCCTGCAATTAAAGCGGAAGTTGCAGCACTGAATTTACAGGGAACAACCGAAGAAAAGGTAAAAAAACTGTATCAGTATATGCAGAGCAAGACAAGGTATATTTTTGTAGCCTTGGGAATCGGCGGTTGGCAGCCGATGCTTCCGGATGAAGTTCAGAAAAAAGGATATGGCGACTGCAAAGGATTAACGAATTACATGAAAACTTTACTGGATGAAGCCGGAATTCCGTCTTATTATTCGGTGATCAATTCCGGTTCCTCTCCGGTTTCGTTTGATAAAGATTTTCCTAAAATGGGAGGAAACCATGTTATTCTGATGGTTCCTGCTGAAAAAGGAAATATCTGGCTTGAAAATACATCTCAGCAAATAGCTTTTAATCATCTAAGTTACGGAACCACAGAAAGAAATGTGCTTTCCATCAGAAAAAACGGAATTGAATTAATTGATACTCCGGTTTATGCAGCAGACCAAAGCAAAGAAAAACAGCTTTTAAAAATAAAGCTTAATGAAGACAACAGTATTTCCGGCGAAGGTAATTTTGCGTACACGGGAATTCAGTATGATAACAATCTCGTTCTGGCAACGATGTCACCAAAAGAAAGAAACGAAGCCATAAAAAATCTTCTGGATGTTCTTCATTTTGAAAAGATTGAAATGAAAAATTTCCTGAACGATAAAGACAATGCCGTTGCAAAATTTGATCTTGATTTTAAAGCCAATAATTATTCTAAAAATGCAGGAAGCAGCATCATTTTCAGAGCGGTACCCATTTATTCAAACAATGTTTACAAAACAGACGAAAACAGGGAATTGCCTTTTGAATTAAGACAGTCTTTTCAGGATGAATACGAAATCAACTTTGCGCTTCCTAAAAACTATAAAATAGAGGAACTTCCCGAGAATGTGACCTTAAATTCAGAATTCGGAACCTACAAATTAAGCTTTGTAAAAAATGGCGAAGAATTGAAAGTCAGCCGAACCATAAGAATCAATAAAGGACTTTATCCTAAAGAAAAATATAACGATTACGTTAATTTCAGAAAAAAAACCATTAACATCGACAACTCAAAAATTTTAATTTCTAAAATTTAACATGAAAAAAATATTTCTAGTGGCTTTCTGTTCAATGAATTTGATATTTATTGAAGCTCAGAAGCATGAATTTCTTAACTATCCTAAATTTAATGATGCAGATCTTTCAAAGCAGAAATCAGCGTTGGATGAAAATGCACCTGCCGAAATTTTATTCAAATCTCTGCATTTCAGCATTGATAACAATACCGGAAATCTTGTGAAAAAAGCTTTTTACAGGGTGAAAATCTATGATAAGGACAAAGCAGAAGACTGGTTGAATCTTGAAATTCCGTTATACCAAAGCGGAAGCGATCAGGAAACCATTTCGAAGGTAAAAGCTTTCACATACAATCTGGAAAACGGTACTTCCGTAGCTACAAAAGTTGATAAAAGTTCGAAATATAAAAGTAAAGAGAGCAAATATGTTTCCATCACAAAATTTGCATTCCCGAATGTAAAAAACGGCTCTGTTATCGAATACCAGTATGAAGTGACTTCTCCGTTTCTCTATGTGGTTCCGGAAATCATGATCGAAACAGATACACCGTCGTTATACACGGAATATGTTTTAGACAGCCCTTCAAACATTGCCTATAATGTTAATTACACAGGTTTTCTTACTCCTAAATATAGAGAAATCGATGAAAGAATGATGTACGGAATGAATTACAGAACATACCGCTTCGGATTTGAAAACATAAAAGGATTTAAAACAGAAAAATTTGTAAATAACGACCGAAATTACAGAACAAAAATTGGTGCAGAGCTTCATTCTACAAACTTCAGAGAACTTAAATTGTATTCTTCGTCGTGGGAACAGATTAAGCAGAGGTTGTATGAAAATGAAGATTTCGGAGGCGAATTAAAGAAAACAAGACTGGCAAAAGACAATATGCCTGCAAATATTTCAGGAATTTCAGGAGAGATAGAAAAAGCCAATGCTGTTTTTGATTATGTTAAAAATACCTTTACATGGAACAAAGACAGAGGGATTTATACAGAAGACGGTATCAAAAAAATGCTGGAAACAAAAACCGGAAATGCGGCAGAAATCAATCTTTTTCTGGTCATGATGCTTCGTGAAGCCGGAATTAAAGCAGATCCGCTTACGATTTCTACGGTGAGCAACGGTTTTATTAATATCGCTTCACCCAATGTTTCCAACATGAATTTTGTAATTGCTGCTGTTCAGACAAAAGATGGCTTTCATTTGTATGATGCGACTTCAAAGCAGTCTTCGATCGATCAGTTACCGCCAAGAGACTGGAACCAGTTCGGAATTTTGATGAATAAAGACAAAGTTCAGCAATTATCCATGATCAATGCAAAAACAAGTTTTACCTATCTTACGGCGGAGGCAAAAATTAATACAGACGGAAGCATTTCGGGAACCTATTCCGATAAAGACACAGGAACGTATGCTATTTTTGCAAAAGAGAGCTATGACGATAATGCAGAGAAATACAAAAAGCAGTATAAAGATAATTTTGCGATAGACTTTACCAATATCGATTCAAAAGTACATGAAAACGGTGATTTTGAAAGCACCATGAAGTTTTCTTCCGAAAATTTAATCGACAGGATCGGAAAGAAAATGATTATCAATCCGATGTTGTTTTTAAATAAAAACTCAAATGAATTCGATCAGACAGAAGAAAGAAAATACCTTATCGATTTTACTTCGCCGTTCACAAGAATTAAGAAAATAGTCTTGGAAATTCCGGAAGGATATACTATTGAAGAAATGCCGAAAAACAAAAAAATTGTAACCGACGATAAAGAAATCGAATACAGTTATATTGCTGAACAAAAAGGAAACAGGATCGAAGTAATTTCCACCACCAAAGTTAAGAGTCCGAATTATGAGAAAGAATATTATCCGGCTTTTAAACAGATTTGGGGAGTTGCTTCCAAACAGGAAAACCAGGTCATCAGTCTTGTAAAAAAACAGTAATTAAATTTTTTTTTCAAAAATAATCTCAAACCATTCATTTTTTGAATGGTTTTTGCATTGAAGAAGGAAAATCAGAATTATGAAAAATACCATTGCCGTCTTGGCACTTTCTTCTTTCTTTGTTTTTTCTGCCTGTAAAAAGACGGAAAGAAATAATATAAATGAAACAGAAGCTGCAGCTCCCGAAAAGTTTACAGTAGATTCCGTGAAAATTAGCGATTCCACGAAATTAAGCGATTCTTTAACCGTTAAATATACTTCCAAAATGTTGCTGTTCCCGACAGTAAAGGATAAAAAATTATTAGACAGCATTTATTTTACAGAAAAAAATATTGGCGATTTTTCCAGAGAAGGATTGCTGAATTATCTTCAGAAAAGCAAAAACGAATATTTTAATAACATCAGAAAAGATTCAAAAGACTGGATTTCAGATATTTCATTCTCTCAGGAATGGTATTCGGATACAGCAATGAAAGTAAGATCCAATACCAATGATTATCTCCAGATAGAATACTTTTGGGCTTCTTATGAAGGAGGTGCACACGATAATTATGGATATGCAGAAAGAGTTTTTGATCTTCAAAACAATAAAAAGCTTGAATTAAAAGACATTACTTCCATGCCGAAAGAAAAAATGGAAGCCCTTTTAATGAAAAATATCAACAAAACCAACAGTGGAACAACAGATGATAAAGGAGAAGTTAATAATTCTGAAATGCTTTTGGTAGACAAAATTCCGGCAACGGAAAATTTTTATTTTGATGACAAAAACCTATATTTCCATTACAGTCCGTATGAAATTACAGCTTTTGCAGCAGGAGACATTACGATTCCGGTTTCGTGGGCAGAAATGAAAGGCACACTTACTCCCGAATTGATGAAAAGAATGAAAATTAAATAATAATAATGCTTCCAGATCGGGAGCATTTTTTATTTTTGCACTAATGGAAAAAGTCGCTTTCATCATCAATCCTTTTTCGGCGAAAAAAAATTATCAGCCGTTTCTTAACGAACTGAAAGCAAAGGTAAAAGATCCTTTGTATTACATCTCGGAATCCATTCCCGGAACCGATCAGTTTATTCAGGATCATTTTAACACCGTTGATATTTTTGTAGCCATCGGAGGCGACGGAACCATTTCTACCGTAGCCGGAAATCTCATCAACACAGAAAAAATTCTGGCGATTTTTCCGGCAGGTTCCGGAAACGGATTTTCCAACGAAACCCAGTTCAGCAAAAATCTGGATGAATTACTGGAAAAGATCAAAACCAAAAATTCCAGAAAGATTGATACGTTCACAGTAAACGACAGACTTTCCATTAATGTTTCAGGAACCGGCTTCGATGGTAAAGTCGTAAAGGAATTTGAAAAAACCACAAGAGGATTTAAAAACTACATCAAAGTTTCCTTTAAGACCTTTTTCAGCTACAAGCCAATCAAACTTAAGTTTTTTGACGAAAAATACAAGCAGTACAACGGGAAATATTTAATGGTGAACATCGCCAACACAAGACAGTTTGGAAACAACGCCTACATCGCACCTCATGCAAGTAAAAGTGACGGTTTGGTAGATATGGTTCTAGTCAAAAAATTCCCTTTCTTCTATTCCATGCTTTTTGCGTTCAGAATGTTTACCAAAAAACTGAAACAGGACGATTACGTTACCTATTTGCCTGTTTCCGAAATAGAATTTAAGGTGAATACCAAAAACTGGCATCTCGACGGAGAATTCAACAAAATAAAATCTCCGGTTCATGTAAAAGTTCAGCCTTCGAGTTTAAGAATTTTAATCTAAAAACGGTCATTCCGGTAAAAAAGAAATTGTTTTCTATTTAATTTTAGGAGCTGTTTCGCGCTTTCGCTACTCGCTTTTTTTGGATTCGGCGGCTGCGAAGCAGCCGCCGAATCCAAAAAAGAGCTCAGACACGTCGCTCAATGGTAAGTTTGCATTAAACAAAAACAGATTGATAACTTAGTTAAAAATATTAACCAGAAGAGCAAAAGCAGCAGGATAAAGACAGACGCTCGAATGATACTTTGATATCGCCCGTGATTTTATTCCCCTGCTGCTGTTTTCTTCCAAATCCGGATAGAACATTGTTGGTAAAACTTTTACCATGGTGGATCAGAAGAAAACCTCTTTATAAAAAAAGATTTACGATGACAAAATTATCAAAAAAAGTGATTGGTGTAGATGTAGGATCAAAGTTTTTAACGATAAGCTTTAATGATTTAAATAATTGTGATCAGGTTTACAACATCGAAAACAACCGGGGCTCTATTTTATCTTTTCTAGATAAAATTTCCTTAGAAAATTATTGTCTGGTTATAGAATCTACGGGTAATTACAGCAGTAGGATTCTTCATCTTTCTCTGGAAAAAGGATTTGAGACCAGTCTTATTAACTGCATGTCTATTAAACATTTTTGCAGGATGAAAAACATCATCACTAAAACAGATGCAGAAGATGCTAAAGCCATCAGACTCTATGGAGAATTGTTTCGTCCTGAAAATTATGTTCCCAAAAGTATTGAGATTGAGCATCTTGACCAGGAGATTAAACTTTTGAATGATCTGGAAGAAGAAAAACGCAGATATGCCGTGAAACTAAAAGCGCTACGTTTTAATCCTTATCTTAACCCTGACACAGAAAAGCATTATGAAAGAAGGCTTAAACAGTTGGAAAAAGAAATCAAAGAAGTTGAACTGCGTCTTCCAAAACTTCAGGATGAGGAATTTAAGAAAGTAAAATATTTGATACAAAGTGTATCAGGAATTGGTGAGAAGACCTCATTACAACTTATGACTGCTACATCGGGCTTTAAGAATTTTGATTCCGCAAAATCTCTGGTAAAATATTTTGGATTGGCACCCAGAATTTACTAATCGGGAAAGAAATCTTATTCGCCCGGAAAGTGCAGGACTTCTAAAACCCATATCAGGAGTCTTTTGTATGTTTGCTCGTGGACTGCAATGAAACATAATGTTCATTGTAAGGAACTTTACCTTCGTCTATTGGCAAAAGGAAAACCTAAAAAATTAGCTTTGATCGCAGTTTGCAACAAGCTTTTAAGAATCTGTTTCGGTGTAGTAAAAAATAAAACGGCTTATCAACCAGATTATCAAAAAAACTTTAAAATTTTAACCTGATTAATTTGCGTATTAACATAGAACATCACGGGTGGTACTTCTTTCATTGATAACCTTAATGCCCTGCGGGAGACCAATAACCGATTCGTCTCCGTATATGCCAATGCGGCCTATACTTTTGATAACCGCTATACCATTTCCGGAAGTGCCAGACGAGATGCCAGTAACCTGTTCGGACTAAAAACTAATGACCAATGGAATCCATTCTGGTCGGCAGGACTGTCCTGGAATGTCTCCAATGAAAAGTTCTATCCTCTAAAGTGGCTGCCTGAACTCAAATTAAGAGGTTCTTATGGCTACAACGGTAATATTAACCCTGCAATGGTTGCCGTGACCACAATGGCCATACTGGGTGTTTCCACCTACACCCAGGAACAGATGGCTAGATTTGACAACTATTACAATCCACAGCTTCGATGGGAAACGGTAAGGATGATTAATGCGGGACTGGATTTTGCGACCCGCAACAACAGGATCTCCGGCTCTGTGGAATATTTCCGTAAAAAAGGAGAAAATCTATTCGGGCAGGTTCCGCTGGATTATACCATAGGATTAACCAGCCTGGTATGGAATGTTGCAGGTATTGAAGGGAACGGTATTGATGTGGAATTAAGGACCATCAACATCAATAAAGCATTCCGTTGGCAGACCACGGCTAATTTCAGCACGTACAAGGACAAGGTGACGAAATACTATCCAAGCAGCACTATTGCCAGGAACTTTGTGCTGTCAAGCGTTCCCATTTCAGGGATTGAAGGCTTGCCTGTCTATTCCATATTCGCTTACCAGTGGGCAGGGCTTGATCCGCATAATGGTGATCCCCGAGGATATCTGAATGGCGAGGTCAGTAAGGATTACGCCAAGATGATGGGCGCTGATGTAAAAGATCTGCAATACTTCGGTTCTGCCATTCCTACGGTGTACGGTTCATTTACCAATACCTTTTCTTACAAACAATTTACGCTGGATGTAGGAATTACTTACAAACTGGGATATTATTTCAGAAGGCCTTCGATCAATTACACCAGCCTTTTTAAGGATTGGGTTGGGCACAGCGATTATGCCTTACGTTGGCAGAAACCCGGAGATGAGGCATTTACCGATGTGCCTTCCAATCAATACCAGACCAACTCCAACAGGGATGCCTTCTATGCGGGTTCGGCGGCTCTGATTGAGAAAGGTGATCATATTCGTCTGCAATACATCAACCTGGGCTATGAGATAAACAAAAAGCAGTGGCAGCAAATGCCGCTTAAAGCCTTACAGCTTTACGCCAATATCAGCAACTTGGGAATCCTGTGGCAGGAAAGCAAAAGCGGGATCGATCCTGATTTTAATTTGGGCAGTTACGTGGTAAAGCCTCCTGTAATGTACACTTTAGGATTAAAAGCTAAATTTTAAAAATATAAAATTAAAAATCAGAGATATGAAAACGATCAAGACAATGAACATTATAAAAACACTCTTTAAATCATCACTGCTAATACCGGTAATACTATCCGTTTTGAGCTGTAGTGATTTTTTGGACGAAAAATCAGACCTGAAGCTGGCCACACCCGATAAACTGGAAGATAATCAGATGCTGCTTAATAACTACGGTTTTCTGAATGTCGATTTTGCATCTAGCGGTGAAACGAGTTCGGATGACTATTACCTGACGGATGCGGATTATAACGCATTAAGCTTTGAGGCATCCAAACGCCTTTATACCTGGATGCCGGATAATGTGGCTACTCCTGTTTCTTCAGGAAATGACTGGTCCGCATGTTACCGGAGCATCTATGTGTGTAATGCCGTACTTTTCAATATGAAGGATAAAAACTATACAGGTGAGCAGGCTGATAATATCAGAGGACAGGCATTGGCATTGCGTGCTTTTCGTTATTTGGATGCCGCACAGATCTGGTGTACAGCCTACAATCCTCAAACCGCAGGAACAGATTTGGGTCTTCCGCTAAGGCTCGATCCGGATATGAATATTCCGTCAGTCCGGTCAACGGTTAAGCAGACCTACGAGCAGATCATCAGTGACCTTCAGACTGCCATTCCACTACTTTTACCAAAACAGATCTCCGGGATGCGGATTTCAAGGGCAGCGGCTTATGGGCTGTTAGCACGAACTTATCTTTTTATGGGAGATTATGAGAAAGCGCTCAGCAATACGGAAGCGGCATTGAATCTTGGTGGTGAGCTGATGGATTTTAATACCCTGAATCCTAATGCAGATTATCCTGTTGCGGAAATGAACAAAGAGGTTCTGCTCTGGGCAGCGATGAAATACGAATATCATCTGATTCCGACCAAAATCCCTGACCACATTTACCAGATGTATGATAATAATGATTTGCGGAAAACCGTATTCTTCGGTACGAATGCAGCAAATGAAGTGCTCTTTAAAGCGTATTACAATAATGCGAATGGTCCGCTCGTAAGTGTGGCCACCGATGAGCTGTACCTGATGGCGGCTGAATGCAAGGTGAGATTGAACAGGATTCAGGAAGGTATGGCTTATCTTAATGCCTTGCTTGTCAAAAGATGGAAAACAGGAACCTTTGTTCCTATAACTGCCAATTCACAGGCACAGGCTTTGGATATTGTTCTGAAAGAACGACGGAAAGAACTTGTGATCCGTGGACTCCGATGGCCAGACCTCAAACGGTATAATCGCGATGGCGCTAATATTACATTGACAAGAACGGTAACAGGACAAACTTATAGCTTACCACCGAACGACCCTCGCTATGCAATCGCTATTCCGGAAGACATCATTACTCTGAGCGGAATGCCGCAGAATCCGAGATAAACAAAACAGGGCTGGAAAACTTCCAGCCCTGCATTGTTAAGGATTGATGAGTTACGGTCTTCTTTCACTTGGGTGCCCTGGGACCAAGGATAAACCTTACCTTCCGGTTGATCCGCGAGTTATAGGGATCATTATCTTATCTGCCAAATTAATCAGTTCATTTTGAGTGCCTTGGTCTGCTTCATTTGACAACAGAACAATACCGGAATTCAAGTCAGGATAAAAGACCATATAGCTACTAAATCCCAAACTCCCTCCGGTATGGGAAATACTTCTTCTGCCATTTACATTATTTTTTACTTTCCAATTAAGGGCGACGGCACCGTCTTCAACCTTTCCAAAAGTTGGCTGGTGGCTTAGTTTTACAGCAGCGTTTGTTTCATCCAGCTGAAAAGCCATATACTTCAGCATATCTGAACTTGTAGAAGCAATACTGGCTGCAACCTGCATGTCTTCCCAATCGATAACGAGCATCAAACGTCCTTTACCGTCATAGCCCTTTGCCAGTTTTCGTGGCAGTTTTCCCGTTGCCAGCAGGTAGGTGTTTTTCATTTTAAGAGGTTTGGTGAAATATATCTTTAAAAGATTATCAAATGAGTCTTTATAAACGTTTTCCATAATGAAACCGAGCAGTTGTGCCGCTGTATTACAGTGTCGGGATACGCTTCCCGGGAGAGCTTTTAGTTTGACATTATGCAGATCACGGTAAAGATCCTCTCTACTGTATTTTGTGTGAACAGAATCTAAGATGAAAGGGATAGCATCAGGATCTGCGTTTCCGAAAAGATCTTTATCCGGCATCCAGTTCGGTAATCCGGATGTGAGATTTGCCAGATTGAGCAGCGTGATCGGTTTTCCATCATATTCCAAATTAGGATAATCTTCCTTCAGATATTTTCTAATATCATCATTCAGGTTTACCTTTTTGTCAAGAACGGCCTTTGCCAGTAGCGTAGCACCGAATGTTTTTGTAATGGAAGCTAGTTCGTATATGGTATATTCTGTCGGAAGATCCTGCTTATCTCTTTCAGTTGAGCCGTAATTATAGATAAATTTCTTTCCATTTTTTATGATACCTACTGAAATACCGACTCTCAAATTATTCTGCATAAATGCAGAGACCGATCGATCTACCAAAGAATCGAATGGTGTTTTTAATTTATTGTCGGTAGGAAATTTTATGGAACCTGTCTGCGCAAAATAGCATGATGCGCAGATTAAAGTGAACATTAATAGCGTTTTTTTCATATAGGCTTAAGTTTTAAAATGTGTTTACTTATACATTCTCATTTTTTATCTTTTAAATAGTTGGCAGCATTGTTATTGTCAGGATTCAGCTCTAACGATTTCCTGTAGTTAAGGATGGCTTCCTTACGATTTCCAAGTGTTTCCAGTATTTCACCATAGCTATCGTAGACATTGGAACTTTTGGGAAACAACAGGGTATTCAATTTAAAAATTTCCATTGCTTCATTTTTTTTGCCTTGTTCTATAAGCTGATACCCCCAGGAATTGACTTCATCCTCGGTCAGAATAAAATTTTTATCGTCTTTACTGATTTTGTTGAAAATTTTATTGGCATCTTTAAAATCATTCTTTAACATTTGCTGGCGCAGGAACTTCAAATTCTTACTTAATCCGAAGCCGTTTTTTAATTTCATATCCGGAAGATAGAAACCGGCAATTTCATCAATGAACCATTCGGGGTTTGAGCCCTGAAGATTGGTTAGCACGATTACCGATAAATTGTCCTGAGGATAGACAAACAATGCGGAGCGCATTCCGCCAACGGGTGCCAGTGCAGGATGCTCTTCTCTGACCACTGTTGGCCAGCCCAGGGCATAACCATTGGTCAACTTATTGAATCCTCTGATATTTCCGTTATTCAGTCTGGCTGTAGCAAACATCTGATCCAGGCTTGACTGTTTTTTCAACAGTTTTTTGCTTTGGAGTGCAATAAGCCATTTGGCCAGATCCTCGGATGTCGAAATAATCCCGGTTGCAGTTCTGAAAAACAGAGGAAAAGTGGCATAGGCATTATGCAGCTTACCATCATTAATCCACTTTCCTCCATCATTGTAAATGGTGGAATATGAGTTTGAATTATGTGGAATGACATCGTTTGAATCGCCAAAACGAGTGGAGACCATAACGCACGGCCTGAATTGATTTTCTTCAATGAACTTTGTGAAATGCTGGCCGCTGAGTTTGGTTATGATCCTTCCTAAAATATAATATCCTGTCTGATTGTAACTGAATTTGTCTCCGGGACTAAATTCCATTGGTAATTTTCTTACCATTTCCCAGTTGCGATTTTCATCACCATTCCCCAATACCTGTTCTTTTTCGTCTATATTATTAGGAAGACCGGAAGTATTGCTTAAAAGCTGATCGATCCTTATAGATTTCCATTCGTTAGGAATGTCGTTAATGTATATGGATATCGGATCCTTTACGTTTAATTTACCCTGTTCCTGCAACTGCATTATTGCTACCCCTACAAAAGCTTTGGTCATAGAATTAATCGAAAAGGTTGTTCCTGAACTTGTTGCTACCTGATGTTCCAGGCTTGCAAGACCGTAATTTTGAAGTTTATCAATTTTTCCATTCCGTATAATTGCCAACTGAAGACCAGGAATGTTCGACTGTACCATTTTTTGTTTGATGAATATATCAATACTGTCTGTGGTGTTTTGAGCAGTCAGGTGTTTTGAAAATAATACTGCAAACAGAAGTGACATAAGTTTGATGATCTGAAATGACTTTTTCATCTGAAATATTTAGTGGTTATTTATACTAATGACAATCGTAATAATCAATTTGTTACATTTATAAAAACCGCTCTTTTCACTATAAGAAAAAACAGGGCTGGAAAATTCCAGCCCTGCATTGTTAAGAAATGATCGCTTACGGTCTTCTTTCACCTGGGTGAATCGCAAGAACCTGGGCGTTGGTCAGCCCGTCGATCACATCATTCAGGCTGCTTCCTTCCGGAACGGTCATTGAACAAGGTCTGTTTCCTGACGTAATACAGGATGGACTTGTGCCTTCCTGCCAGTTGGCGACTTCAGCGAAAGCACCTTCTGACACATCACTGCTGTTGTAAAAATACTGTTTGTCAGCAGACTTTTTCTCCATCACTTTAAACGACATCACCGCCCCTGAGAATATCACGGCAGCAATAGCTACCGCATTGGCTTTCAAAATTTGATTAAGTTTCATAATTCCGGTCTTTTTATACATCAAAAAAGATTACCATAAAAACTTTAGAAACCTGTCTGAGATGTAAGATTGCGTAGGTAAAGTCATTTAATTATACCCATAGATTAAAAAATCTTGTCGTACCAAAATATCCTATTCTACATATTCTCAAACAAATTGTTGTTAATAAATACATTTTAGAATTTCGGATCGTTAAACAGCTTTCGGCTGTCTAATTTTAAGGTTGAACATAAATAGCAAATTCAGTCATAATCATCCGTAAGCAACTACGGTAACATACTTAGTCAGCAGGCCTGCTGTATTTTAGATGTAAACCTAATGCGATAACAATAAGAATGACACAGCCCATATTGAAATATAAATGCTGATGCCTGCTCATTTTCTCCAGAATTCCGCCGCAGGAACAAGGCAGATTTTTACTTGTACTTAGTAGTAAAGCGATATACCAGGTGAAAATGGACATCAAAACAAAGCTTCCTATCAGTCCTGTAGTTCTGGTTTTCCGGTAGCATAACAATCCTGCGATTAGAAATTCAACAATGATTATCATGTAAGGCAGGAATTGCGATGATCCATTCAACAATGGTGATGCTGAAATCTGCAACTGGAAATTATCAAAATCCGATAACTTACTTATAGCTGCATAACAAAACGGCAGTATAAAAAAGTAGCTTGTGAATTTTACGATTATTAGTTTGCACTTTTTCATAATCATTATTAGTTTTTTAAATTTTCCTTCCGGTTTAAATGCCTTGAATTATGAAGGCTAAATTACAGTGACAGAAAGTCTGGGGAAAGCGTTTGTGGGAAAGATGTATCTTTTTATAAGTCACAAATGATACATTTTTACCACTGTTTTTATTTTTAAATAACTGAAAATAAAATATTTGTGTCGTTTTTGCGATTGATATCTGGACGTTGATTTCTCTAAGTGATTTTAAAAGGATTTTTCAGGTAAATTTGAGTATATCTTATTGTTATGAATTATCATCATAAGATTTTACTGCTGATTTTTAATCTATTGCCCTTCTTTATGATGGCACAGGATTCTGAAAAACTAACATACAAGACGATTTCAGACTTGTATGCGGGTTATCCTGAAAATGATGAAAGAGCAATAGTTTTTGTAAATAGGTGTATCCAAAAAGCCAAAAGAGAGCATTGTTTTAAAAAGCAAATCATCGGTTATGAAGAAGCCATCTTTTATACTAAAAATGTAGACCGCAAATTATCTTATGCTGATAGTGCCATTTCTGTGGCATTGCAAACAAAATTTCCTGATTTGATCTCAAGATCTTACCTCCGAAAAGGAATCATTTACTATTACAACAAAAGACAGTATAAGCAGGCTTTGGAACAATATCTCAAAGCTTATCAATGGTCTCAAAATTCAGACAATGATTATCAGAGAAACAAGGTTGTCTACCACCTCGGAATGGTAAAAAGTTATCTGGGAGACTACCAGGAAGCGGCTGAACATTTTCGAAATACGGCAAGGTATTTTGAGAGACGTCTCAAAGAAAATCTTCATTCCAACACCAGGCTGAATAATGAAGCGGGATATTATAATAGTATTTATCGGCTTAGCACCTGTTATAGAAATATCGGGATGTACGCTCAAGAAGATTCGTTGATAGATATGGGTTTGCAAAAACTGAAAAATGTTGATGATCATTTACTGGAATACGGTTGTCTTCAAACAGGAAAAGGCGTACAGCTTTTGAGAAAAGGAAGTAAAACCGAGGCATTAGAACATTTAAAATTATCACGTGATATTTTACTTAATAATCAGGATTACAGTTCATTGACGATGGTTTACTATTACTTAGGAAAAGTATATTGGTTACAAGAAAACAGGACTGAATCTTTGCGTTATCTGAATAAAGTGGATTCTATGATTCATAAATTCCGTTTCGTAAGCCCGGAGATCCGCTCGAATTATCAGTATCTTATTGCTGATGCAAAACAGAATGATAATGTTGACAGGCAGTTATATTATATCGATCAACTATTGAAAATGGATTCAATTCTCATTGCTGATTTTCCAATGATGGCATCAAAAATCTATCACAAGTATGACAGGGTTCAATTAATAAAGGATAAACAATTGCTGAAAAAGAAACATTATATTTTTAACGTAGTAACTGTTGCTACGGTTGTAGCGACCCTGATTATTTTACTTATTACACTGGATTACCGGCGGCGGGTGAAAAAGAAAAGAATTGATATTAAGTATTATGAACTGCTGGAAAAAATGAGAAACCACAATGATCTTTTTGAAACAGTTCCCATACTTTCCAATAAAAAAGAGCCATTCAGTCCGGAGGTTATAGAAGATATCAAAGCGAAACTTAAAAAGTTTGAAGACCAGAAACCATTCCCAATTGTCTTATGTACTGAACGAGCATCTGAAAATGTCTTTCACACAGTATCTGAAAATTTTAAGAATCAAGTATATTACTAATCTTTTGATAGAAGACAAAGAGTATCTTAAATATAATATTCACGTTTTAGCAGACCAATGTGGAATGTCTAACAGGCAATCCTTCTCCGCACACTTCCTAGAAATCAATGGCATGAGACCAACCGAATTTATAAAGAAGAGATTGAAGGAGATTGAGGAAGATTGAATTGACGAACTGCATATATATTTTGATGCAATGTGTAAATTTGAATTTTATATTATAAAAAGTATGGCAAAAAGTTTTAAAGATGAACATTTGACTAAGTTTAAAACAGCATTACTGAATGTAGCTCCTGAATATTTTAAGATTCCAGCAATCAAAGGTCAGATTCATTTAAATTAAAGAGCTTTTGCATTATATCATCAACTTAGGTTAGTTTATACCGGACACAATTGGTATATAAATGGAGAATGGAGAATTGAGAAAAGGATTAACATTTTTACCAAGCTATAAACTTGATAATACTTTGATTCCTGATTTAGTTATCCATCATCATACTACAACTAATAATAATATAATCGCTATTGAAATTAAATCAAATCCAAAAGTGACTGGTTATGAGATAATTGAGGATTTGAAAAAATTAGAAATATATACTCGACCTGGAAAAGACTGCTTAAATTACCAAATAGGGATACTATTAATTACTAATTGTAACTTTATGAAAAAGTTATTAAGTATGAGAATTCAAAATAGAAATAGAATAATTGAACTTTTAAATTTTCACAGAATAGCTATCTGGACAATGTTCCTTTGCCATTGAACGATTGTGGAGGCAGTGTAAAACTAAGTGAAGATTGTTTAGAAATCATTAGAATAAGTAATTTAAAAAAAATAATATAATATAAATTCGGTTGAGCTACTTGTGACTAAAATCTATATTTGAAGAATAGCCCTTATAAAAAATATTGAGTTTTTATATTAAATTCAGTACATCGTGTCTGAAATCATTAGAAGATTAAGAAAAGTGCTGTATTATAAAAGAAATAATTATGCGAATAGCTATTACTGGTTCACACAGGGTCGGAAAAACAACTTTGGCGGAAGAGATTGCTGATAGTTTACCTGATTACGAATTTATAAATGAACCTTACTTACAACTTGAGGAGGAAGGATATCTATTTTCAGAGATACCGACATTGGACGATTATATTGAGCAATTCAATTTTTCTGTAGAACAGCTACAGAATAGTGGAGACAATGTGATTTTTGACCGTTGTCCATTAGACCTCTTGGCGTATGTTTATGCGGTTGGCAAAAAGAAAAATATATCTGATCTCTACGAAGAGATGGCCGCGGCAATTGCTGAGATTGACTTTTTGGTTTTTGTTCCCATAGAAAACGTCGATTTAATATCGTGTCAGGAATCTGATTTACCTAATCTAAGACAAGAAGTAAATGATATTTTAGAAGACTGGATCGGAGATTTCAGCAATGAAGTTCTGGAAATAAGCGGAACTTTAGAGAACAGGAAAAAGCAAATATTGGATAAGATAAGTAGTATGAGAAAATAGAAGCTTATCTACATTTTTACCTTTTCATTCTTTTCATTGGAAAGGTCTGTTTGCGTTTCTGTCCGTTTTTTGTTCCTGAAATTTCGGCTATCAATGAATCGGAAGTGATTTTTGTGTAAGCGATGATCTGCGGAAAGTCGTGTTGTGGATTTTCAAAGACCAATTGATTTTCGGAAATTGCTTTAGCGGCAAAACGAACAGGCAGACCATCATTTTGATTTTTAACAGTCGGAATGTAAAACAACTTTTTATTTTCCTGCACGAGCCGGATATTTTCAAAAACGATCGTGTCTTTGTCTTTTACAATATAACTTTTCCCGGAAAATTCATTGTGTCCTGATTTAGTCCAGGTTTCATAGATGCTGCCTTTCTGGGTCTTGTTTTCCCAGGTACCGATCAGCCATTCCACTTTTTGAATGTCGTTTGCCTGCTTTATTGTCCAGGCATAAAGAATAGCCAAACTAACGACTGTAATACAAAATTTTGCTCCTGTTTTCATAATCTTCACTCATTGAATAATTGTCATTTTATTTAATTTCCAAACACTGGATAACTTCCTTGCTGAAAGTTTAGATGACAAAGTTGCAATGTTTTTTAAACCTAAAATTGTAAAAATGGGACAAGTCTAATCCGTGCCGTAAAAAAGAGAGGACATCGTAAGGTGACCACCGTAAAATTCTTTGGGTGTAGATCCTGTAAATTCTTTAAACTCTTTGATAAAATGTGCCTGATCATAGTACTCGTTTTCGTAAGCCAGTTCTGCGAGGTTGGAGAACTGATCGTTCAGCAGCATTTTGAGCGCAGACTGCAATCGGATCGTCCTGGATAGTTGTTTAGGGCTTAGGCCAATGGCTGAAGAAAATTTGCGTAACAATTGTCTTCGATCGACTTGGGTAAGCTTGGACAGTTCATCGACCGAGAATTGTCCATTGGCTGTTATAATCGTTTCAACCGTTGATCGTACAAGGCGGTCAATGGTTTCTGTGTCAGTCAGCCGATCCAGTAAAAATTTTTCAATAAACTTTATTCTTTCCGAAGTTGAATTGGCATTTAAGATCTGTTGCTCAATTTCCTGTCCATCCTTTCCAAAAAGCTTTTCTAATGAAACAGCAGTATTTTCCATCTCCTTTATGGGAATAGTGGTAAAAGGCAAAAATCCTTCGGGATGAAAGCGAACGGAGAAAATTCGTGTCTCGCCGGTCGGTTCGATCTCAAGTGGCCGTGTTAGTTGTCCGATAACAAAACATCTGGTCTGGATAATGCTGTTCCCATTATCTAAATATTGTTTATATAGATCTCCATAATGAAAGATCATCTCCATACATCCGTCAGGAACGATGGTTTGCTTTTCAGGTTTTTCTTCTTTCGGGCTTTCCAGTGTCCAATAACATCTGATAAATGCCGCTAAGTCCCGATCTGGTTCAAATGTCTGGTAATTCATCTGGCTTCTTTACAAAAGTTATTCATTTAAAAACTTCAAAGTAAATCAAATATAATCAATCTTCGTATAAAGTGATTGATGGATAATCTATTATCAACCTGCGTAATTTAAGTACAGGTTAACTGAAAACCTGCGCAAAATGTGCACAGGTCAGCTTAAAACCAGCTCAAAAATTAAGCAACTCAACACCAATCCTGCGTAAAAATTGAGCCGGTCATCACTAATCTTGCGCAAAATTTGAGCCGTATACTGTTGATGCGACTCAAGAATTAAACCTCCATATCTCTAAATTGTATCCAGGAAAGTAAAGTAGCTCATATCCATGGTTAAAAATTGGGCCACTTTTTTGAAAACTGGCTCAAAAAGTGAGCTGTTCATCACTAACCCGGCGCAGAATTTGAGCCGGATACAATCAATGCGGCTCAAAAATTAAATCGCCATATTGCTAAACTGTATCCAAGAAACTATAGCAACTCATATCCCTGCGCAAAAATTGAGCACCCTTTTTGAAAACCGGCTCAAAATTTTTACCACAACACGCTTACCTGGCTCAAAAAGTAAGCCGGTCATCCCTAACCCGGCGCAGGATTTGAGCCGGATACTGTAAATGCGGCTCAAAAATTGAGCAGCCCTAATATCATTGTCTTTTCTGTTTTTTTTCTTTTCAAAAGCAATTAATACAACTTATTAATAATCAATTAAATGCAGTCATATTTCAGAGCTCTGAAAAATCAGCGATACAATTAAGCAAGATGTGTCTTTGTATATACAAACTTTTCAAGTTTTATATCCAAGACTCTCTTGCCTTTTTTGCAAAAAGGGGAAAAGACTTCGGAACTCGTCTTTTTTCTTGTAAACCATGTAGTAGATTCCAATTTATTCTTTTTTAATCTCCAAAAGATTCCTGCATCATCCAGATTGTTCTTATTTAGACCACGTCCTTATAACACTATTGTTTTCAATGTTTTAATGCTACAAATTTGTAGAAGAAAACTAAGTCAAAAACAAAAATGAAGTAGTTATGATCGTAAACCTAATCACCAAAGAAGACCTTCAGGAATTTAGAACCGAATTGCTGGAAGACATACAAAACCTTTTTCAAATCAAGATTTCCCAGCAGAAATTATGGCTGCGTTCGTCAGAGGTCAAAGCACTTCTGAAAATCTCCTCCGGAACATTGCAGAAGCTACGGATCAATGGAGCTTTATCTTACACCCGTGTCGGTGGGACATTATATTACAATTACAAAGACATTGAAGAAATGCTGAAAAATAAGCAATGATATTTCGAAGCACCAAAACTAAATTATGAATTATATCAAACACCTCACAGCTTTCTATGAAAAGGTGGCTCATGATAATACGCTTAATCCATCACACATCAGCCTCTATTTAGCCTTATTCCAGTTCTGGAATTTCAGCCGTTTCCGAAATCCGGTCAGTATTTCTCGTGATGAGGTGATGCGCATCAGTAAAATCCGCTCAAAGGCCACCTATCATAAATGCCTGAAGAATCTGCATTCTTCGGGCTATATTGATTATCAGCCATCTTATAATCCATTCGTAGGAAGTCAGGTTTTTATGTTGGATTTTGCGGATGAGTTGAAGCCTGTTAGAAAGAACAGGGAGATTGGGATGTAGGTTTAATATAACTTTTTATTTTCAATTGTCTTTTTTATAAAATTTAGATGATGAAACCTACATTTCGTAATTTGAGAAATTTCATTTATAAAATTTCATTCAAATAATAATTTTCGTTAATTTTAGAGAGTTACAAGAATTATTAGCAAACTACGGTTTTCCGTAATTGCTAATAAAAATTCTTGTCTAAATTTAAAACTATGATTACGAAAATTAATAATGGGTCTCAATGGAGGAAATGGAACTTTCATGTCCATACTAAAGGTACAAATAAAAACGATCAATTTACATCTTCTTCCACAGAAGATTTCTTTTATATTTTTTTTAAAGCTGCATTTGATAACAAGGTTGAAGCTATTGGTATTACTGATTATTTTTCAATAAACAGATATTTAGATGCTGTGGATTATGTGTCTGAAATTGAGAATAAAGAAAATGCTACTGGAGAGAAGTTGTTCACAGATGAAGAAGTCGCTTTTATTAAAGGAATATTTTTGTTTCCGAATGTTGAATTAAGAATGCTTCCTGCTACAGACAGAGGAAAGTTGATTAATATTCATTGTCTTTTTAATCCAGAATATGTTCCTCATCTCGAAAACGATTTTTTTGGACACATCGAAAATCAAGATGGTAAAAAAATGAACAGACATGGATTGACCGACTATGGAAGAGAATTAGATACTAACCTTACAACTGATGAGCAGAGATATAAGAAAGGGATTGATAGTTTGTAATAGACTTGAAAACCCTTAAAAGTGTTTTGAATAAAAATAAAAAATTTCGTGACAATTGTATTTTGGTTGTTAGTAATTCTAATAACGATGGAGCATCAGCGGTTCAAAAACATTACGATTTATTTGAAAATGAAGAGGGTTCTCTTGATGGGTTAAGAAGTTCAATTTATAAAATTTCTCATGCGATTTTTTCAACTAATATTAAAGACATCAATTACTTTTTAGGCAAAAGACTAGAAGGTACAGATGGGTACAATGAAGAGATTTATAAACAAGAAGTAAATGATGTGATACGTCAAAGAGGCTCATTAAAGTCATGCCTTGTAGGATGTGATTCACATAAAGAATCAACGCTGTTTAGTAAATTTACATGGATTAAAGCAGAGTTAACCTTTGAAGGATTACGTCAAATCTGCTTTGAACCCGAACAGAGAGTGAAAATCCAAACTGATAAGCCAGACTTTAAAGAAGATAAGGTCGTCATTGATCGGGTAAAATTTCACTCTCCTAATAATGTATTCACTCCAGAAATGATACAGCTCAATCAGAATCTTAACGTAATTATTGGGGGAAAATCATCTGGAAAATCAATTCTTTTGTATTCTATTGCAAAAACGCTTTTACCGGACCATAGTATTCTTTTAAATGAAAATGGAGAAGAAAAATATGATTTATCATCTTTAGATCCTGACTTTAATTTTGAAATAACTTCTAGAGCAGGAATCTCTCAAAAAATGTTTAGAGAGGATGGGGAAAATTCTATTATTCCAGACATTAAATATATTCCACAAAATTATTTAGTAAAATTAGCAGAACCTGAAGTCAATAAAAAAGGAAGACCATTGAATAAATTGGTTAGAGACTTAATAAACGAAGATGATGATTCCAAAACAAGATATGATAATTTTATCCGAAATGTAAGACAATATGATAAAGAAAGAGAGGATCTTATTGATAAATATTTTGAGCTAATTGATGATACAGAAAATCTTGAAAACGAACTCAAAACAAAATCGAACAAAGAAGTCCTTGAAACGAATATTGCTTCAAACACGAAAAAAGTAGAAGAATTAAATAAAGCGGCAGGTCTAACAACCGAGCAATTAGAAGAATATAAAAAAATCCAAGAAAGACAGTTAATAAGCGATCAAAAATCTACAGATTTTAAATCTGATTTTGAATCTACCAAAACCATACTCAAAGAATTAGATAAGGTTGCGGAAGATTTGATTAGTAGTAAAAATAATTTGTTAAGTAGTCTTAAGCTAAGTTCTATAAAATCCTACTATGAAGATAAGTTATCTGAGATAGATTCACTGAAAGATACTATATCAACTCTAAGAAAAGAATTGAAGATTGAAACCAATGAAGAAGGAGCAAAATATTTTGTTGAAGAGAATCCATTCAAAACAGAACAAGATATAATTGAATCCGAAGCTACTGCAATTGATCTTGCTATCAAGCCTTTTCAACAGAATGAGGATATTCAAAAACAAATAACCGTTTTAAATCAGTCGATTGCAAACGATAAAAAATTGTTGAGTGAAATAGATAGCCTTGGAAAACAGATTATAGATAAAAAAGCACTCGTTCAGAGTACCCACGAAGATATTTTCAAAATATATGAAGAGTCTTATAATGAATATGTGAATATAATTGCCGAATTAAGAGACAGAACTTTAGACTTAGAAAAAGATGGATTAAAAATTGAAGGGATTCCTCAATTCAATTTTCCAAAACTATATAAAAATATATATGAAATAAGTGATGGCAGAACTGCATCCTATAATCATTATCCTCAAATTCTTGATAACAAAAAAAAGGCTACAGCAGAATGTGAATTTTCATCTGTTAAGGAAGGGATTCTAAATGTTTTTAGCGACATTATGAATAACTCTTACGCACTTCTTCCAAAGATTAATAAAAAACATGCAATCAAAGCATTACTAGATGATTACTATTTTGATTACTGGAAGATAACATATAAAAATGACAAGCTAGGCGAAATGTCTACTGGTAAAGCGAGCTTTGTTATTTTGATGCTTATCATAGGTTTAAGTAAATCTAAATCTCCAATTTTGATTGACCAGCCTGAAGATAACTTAGACAACAGGTCTATCACAAGAGATTTGGTATATTATCTTAAAAACAAAAAATTAGAAAGACAAATTATAGTGGTTACACACAATGCTAACATTGTTGTTAATTCGGATGCAGAAAATGTTATTGTTGCTAATCAAAAAGGACAAAATAATTCTGAATCTTCTAGTGAATTTCAATTTGACTATATTAATGGGGCTATTGAAAACACTTTTCCTATAAATGAATCTGAGACTGATTTGCTGAAGTCAATGGGAATAAGGGAGCATGTTGCTGAAATAGTAGAAGGAGGCAAAGAAGCGTTTATATTAAGAGAAAAGAAATATAGATTTCATTAAGAATGTTTTAGAAGATAATTTATACAGATGGAAGGCTCAGCATCACAAGCAGGATTTTATTATCAGAATAATATTGCAGCACTTAAAATTATTGATTGTCTATTTTTCAATTCAGATATACGTCAGATTAGATTGGAGAATTATGAGAAAGGTAACCATATAGATGACATTATCATATATCGAGAAAATAAGATTGATTATTTTCAAGTTAAATGGTCTGAAGATGAGGATAATTCTTATTCTCTTTACAATCTACTTAAATCTGAAATAAACGATAAAGGTAAAGTAGTTAAGAAATCATTATTCAAGCAATTAGCAGAGGGATATTTAAGTGTAAAACGAAATAGTGAAAACTTTTCTATAACACTATTTACCACTAAAAAGGAAAGCAATCAAAAACGACCAAGTGAAAATGTAAATCATAGTCTTTGCGAGATAAGAACAAATATATTTGAATTCTTAAAACAATCTGATGTCAGATATGATTCTTTGCCCAATTATGAGAATTACAAAGAAACAATAGAAAAAATAAGACAGGAATGTTCACTAGACGAAGATTCTTTCGATGAATTTATAAAGAGTTTGGAGTTTAAATTTAGTCAGGAATCTATTGAGCAAATCCAGAATGTTCTTAAATCTAAATTGGAAATGATTGGTATTGAAACAAGTTTGCTTGAACGACTTTTAAACGCTACTGTAAAATGGAGTATTTCAGGAGAAGGTATAACAAAAGATTTAGTGCTAAAAGAGCTTGGTATTTTAGATAGGTTTGAAGAAAAATTATCACATTATTTTAAAATAATTGATGATGAATTTTATGTGCCTAATCAACCTTTTTTTGAGCAACTTGAAAGAGGGTTGGATGAACTTCCAGGAGGTTATATTTTTATTGAAGGGCTTCCGGGTATTGGTAAATCCACAGCACTTACGAAATTTAAAGAGCAACATTATGATATCACATTGGCCTATTATTGTTTCATTCCTGATACAAAAAATGATTTCGGCGAATTAAGACACCAATCATATTATTTTTTGAAATCATTATGTGTAGCCATTGAGAAAAACTTTCCAGAAGTTGATTTACCAGATAAATATTCAGAACGATATAAAGAAAAACTCAGTTCTTATATAGAAAAATTAAGCAAGCTAAAAAAGAAAATCATATTCATAATTGACGGATTAGATCACGTACATCGGGACACTACACTTGGAGAGAAATCTTTGCTTAATTATATCAAAGGTGATTTACCAGACAATATTTACTTTATATTAAGTTCACAGTATGATACAGTTTTATCTCCATCTGTAAAACTTCAAATAGATTCTGACGCAAGAAGGTATATTAAAGTTTCTCCCTTTACTCAAATGGAAATAAAACAATATCTTGATAACAAAGTTATTGATACGAGTAACATCCTCGATGCAATTGAAAGAGTATCCGGAGGAATTCCGATTTATCTTCATTACATTTCTGAACTTCTAATAAAAATTGATAAAAGAGATTATGAAAAAACGTTAGAGGATTTACCCAATCTTATCGACGGAAAGATTAATTCCTATCACGAATATTTGTTCCAAAAGATAGAAGATAATGTTTTTGCAAAGTGGGTTTTAGCAGTTTTAGCATATAGAAAAGAAAATACTTCTATTGCAACCATACAAGAAATATTAAAAATCGCAAGTGAAAATAGAACTCTTACAGAAGTCGAAAGTGTAATTAGTGTATTTTCTCACCTGCTGAAACAAATAGACGGAAGAGCATACTCGATATTTCATAATAGTTTCCGTGAATTTGTCATATCAAAAACTGAGGATTTAAAAGGTACTTTCAATAAAGCATTAATTTTATTTTATGAACAAAATCCGTTTACGGATGAAGCGTATAGAAATTATTTTTCTCATCTATATGAGGTTGGAGAATATGATAAGATAATTTCTGCTACAACATTAGAATGGATAAAATCTGCTTGGGACAACTATAGATCTCTTGAAGAAATTAAAGAAAATCTCGAAATAGCATTAAAAGCAACCATAGAGAAAAGTTCTCTTTCTGAATTTATAAGAATAGCTTTTTTAAAAACTCAGTTTGATCGAGCAAGTTGGAATTTAGAAAACTCAGACATTGATTTCCCAATTCTTTTATTGAATGTTAATGAAACTGCTAATAGCCTAAGAATGATTTGGGATGGCGATTTCGTATTGACTAGCAAAGATGGTTTTTGCTATTATTTGGGGAAATATTATCAAAACACAGCGAATTTACTTCCTCAAAACATTATTAATCAGGGTCTTTCTAAATTTTTAAAAGATCATGATAGTAAAAGTATAACCCGAGAATTTGAAGCAGAATCCTTGATATATGATGATATAGCTGAATTATTCAATGAGATAGATAGTATTAAATGGCAGGAATCAAATAAACACAATAGAAGCTATCTTAAGAAAAGTCATTCGGAAAAACAAAATGCTCGAATTAATCTTAAAATGAAATTTGAGATTATTAATCATTTAACAGAATGTAAACAATACAATAAGCTACTTCAGCTGTCAAAAGTTTTTAAGGAAGATCAAAAGTTATTTCCAAAAATCCAATTAGCATTAATAAAATTATTGTTGCCTGTCCCAACAGAAAAAAATACAGCTATTAAAATCATAAAAGAAATTGATTTTTCAAATCTTTCTGATAAAACATATCTTAAACTTATTTCTTTATGTTCTGATTTTTTAAGTAATGAAGAAATTATAGAACTATTTCCGAAAAGAGATATTCCAGAACCTGAACTATTTGAAAAAGTAATAGAACAAGTGAGAATGGGTTATAAATTACGAAAAGAAATTATCAACTTATATAATGATTTGAAACCTGTTTGGATTTTTCAGCCAGAATTAATACCAAAACTACAGTTAAATTGTTCCTATTTATCAAGTCCAGCAGAAGATATTTATGATTCCATTTTTATTCTATCCGATATATGGAATACAGTAAGAAATAACGATTCGGATGAGGAGGCAACTTTAAAATTATTTAAAGATTGTATTGAAAGTCTTTATGTAAAACGTAAAAAAGTATTTCAAACTAGAGCTAATGGTTTGTTTGATATGAATAACGATGATTATTTCATTGCAAGCAGTATTAAACATATATTTAAAGATATATTCAGGCTGTCAACACAAGTGTTGTCAAAAGAAAATCTTGAAAAATTAGTAAACTATTGGATAAACTTCGATAAAAGTGGAAATGGATTTAGACATTATTCGGTTGGATTGACAATTGCAAATGAAATTTATAACAGTCAACATAAAAATTTTACAGAGCTAACCTATAAAGTCATTACACACGCTGAAGAAATAGCAAGATTAGAGCAAGATACGGTTACACTAACCTCTTACTTGGCAGAGGTTTCTGAAAGCTATGGAATGTGCCGTTTTAAAGAAGATTTTCAAAGAATTTATAATCAACTCATAGATATTTCTTTTGGAGTTAGCCATCGAAAAGATTATCAATCTTCCGATATTATAGAGCCAATGGAATTAATCCATAAAATAGATCCAGATAATACATTGCAACGCCTTTCGAAAGTTTTTCATATTCAGGATTTATTAAATGAAGCCGGAAATGGTCGTATGCAGCATATTTGTATTTCTAATTTAATTGCATTTACCGCGGATAAATATCCTGAATTAGCTTTTAGGCTAATAGAAATAGAGGAACCAAATATTGCACGAGATGAAGCACTAGATATAATAATTGGTCCTTTGATAGAAAATTCTTCCAATGATGACTTGGAACTGTATTTAGCTGTTATTAAGACTTTGCCACGATGGAAAAACGGCGGAACTAGTGAGGCTCATTTTATACACCTTACTAAGAAATTATTATTACGAGCTATACATTTTAATAATAATGATGTCATTACTAAAATAGTCGATATTGTAAAGTTCAATACTTTAGTTGAACTTGAAGATATAAAAGAACTAAACAAATTTTCAGAAATACTGATTGAAAAAGGAATTGATTATACTGTTTATTCTTTGCCTGAGCCAATTATAACTAATAATGAAAAATCAACTAATAATGTTCCTGAACAAGAAAACATTAAAAAAGATAAATTCATTATTCAATTTCCAAAATTATCGTTCGAAGAGTTGGTTCAGCTTTTTGAAGAAAGTTATGGAAGGTTTGAAGCTCATATACAATCTCAATTTGATATTCAAACTCAAAATAGGCGAAACCAATCGCTGAGAAAGGAATATCATTCAGCAAAATCAGTGTTTGAAAGTTTTTATAATGAAACTTCTCCTGAAAATAAACTCATTACTGAAAAGAATAAGTATAAAATCATTAGAGAGTATATTGTTCTAAAAAACAAGATAGTACATTTCAACTCTGATGTTACTTTAAAGTTAAGAGATTTTGAAAAACTTTTTGATGAATTCATTTCAAACATTGATGAGCTTCTCTCTAGTAACTCTTTAAGGGGCTATGTGGATGAAAAATTAGATACAGAACAATTTTTTGAAAATATTCTGCATAATGTAAATTGGCAAAGAGATATTCTTTTTTATCAGGTACTATCAGACAAAGAAGTTCTTAGCCTAGTAGATCAATGCTCAATAATGAACATTGATAATTTACTTAATTTCATTGAAAAATGGACAAAAGATAGAATCAGGTCTACTTCTTTACTAAAAATAGCAAATAGATTAATAAATATTGATATCAATAAAGCAAAAGAAATTGTTTTATCGGCTTCGCAATTTGAATTTGACAGTTTATTATTTCAGAGAAATAATGATCCGGATAAATTAGATTTTGATATTATTGAAACTATTCTGAAAATAGATTCTGATTTTGGAAAGAAATTCCTTTTAAAAAGCTATTATACACAAAAAGGAAAATATAGTGGTGATTTAACTAACTCTATCAATAAGCTTATAAAATATCAAGCCTATTTTAACGATGAATCCATCAAAACATATTATGAAGCAAACTTACAATACAATAAAGAACTCGCTTTAGGTCTGCCGGATAAAGAGAACAAATATGAGTTTATCTCACAGTATTCTGAGACACTATCATTTTCTGAAGTTACAATAAAGCATTTGGTTTGGCTTTTCAATTATCCAGCCATAAAAATCAGAGAACTTGCCTTAAAATCTGCTTATGACTTGATTAAAGATAATTCAGATTACATAAAGACGTTCATACATTTCGGTATTGAAAATGGTAATGATAATGAAGTTGAACATAGCATTATCGTCCTTCAAGCAATTGCTCTACAAAACCAAACAATACTTATTCAATTTAAGGATAAGTTTATAAGTCTTTTGAAAAAAGAGCATTTTAATATCTTAGAAACAACAAAAGAATTACTTTTTTTAATTAACGAATCTAACAGTTCATTTTTGGCAAAGAAAGAATTAAAAAAGTTCAAATTATTAAACTCTGCATATAAACGATATGTTTTTCTCTCGAATTTACCTAAATGGTGTTCTCAGATAATACTTAAACTCTATAATTGGTGTTCTCACCAAGAAAAATTAAATACGGAATACAAACAAATTAAATTTACCTATTCTCAATTACAATATAATTTAATTTATGAAATAAATGAAAATGAAGAAAGTAATCTCATATTTGAAAGTGTTTATTGGGATATTGTATCTAAAGGCTGGAAAGACTATGATAAAGAAAAAGAGGAAGCTGTTCATCAGAGATATAATATAAATACTAACTTTGATACAATTGAAATACAATCTCCTTATTACGATGAGGTTAAGAGTAGCTTAAACAAAATTTTTCATTCCAAAATAAAACGAAATTGCTTTGATCCTTCATTTATTGAAAGGATTAAGTATAAATTTAGAGTTTACGATCCTTCTAAACTAATATATTCTATCGTAACTCGTCCTAATTATATCAATTGGATACCCGAAAATATTTCTAAAGAAGATTTTTTAACTTTTAATGATTTTGGTAGTCTAGTAAACAATCTTATCAATCGTGAGGGAGATTATATTACATTGGTAGAATATGGTAACCAAAGAGTAAACCGATATAAGGAACTTAATGGGACTTGTTATTTTGAAGTTAGAGCTTTTCTAAAGAAACGAGATTTTGATTTAACAAGAATTGACAATTTACCATTCATTCAATTAGAAAATCAATACGCTTATGAGCTACCTTTAGCTGAATATAATTCATCTACTTTTCCTATTAATCAGATAGTTCATTTGGTTCAGATATCATATAACAATTATAGAAGTGAAAAGGATTTAATAAATACTAATTTGTTTTCTGATACATTTTTAAAATTTGATATCGAAAAGAAAAATCTTTTAGATATTATTATAAACCAAGGCTGCTTCCCTTTAAAGGCTTTTAGATGGATTAACGCCTACACATCCAGTACGGATAGAAGAAGATATAAGCCTTCATCCGAAGGATTAACTTTCAAGATAGAAAAAGAGATTTTAATAGATTACCTGAAGATAAACAATTTAGTCCTTTGTTTTAACGTCAATTTGAAGCGTTCAGCCGATGAATATATACCAGAAAGCCATATGAATTGGTACAAATTAGATAGAAACATAGAAATTGAATTATAGTTAAATGCAAACCTTTAATCTATACAGAGAAGCAAAATATCAATATGAGAAATTAATCCCAGAAAAAAATGACGGATTGATTCTCCTGTCTCTTTATGCCAAGTATAGGGATAAAGATTTCACGGAAGAAAATATCATTTCAATTATAAATAAGATTTTTAAAGATCAAGGGAATAATGAAAGTAATCGAACAGAATACAACAGAAACAATACTATAATTTTAAGATTACAGGAATCTTTCTTGTGGCGTAATGAAACGAAACGAACCTATCAATTTAAAAAGTACGGATTGGAACTTTGTCAAAATATTGAAAAACGTCTCATCGAAAAATATAATCCTGCAAAAATAAAAAGGTTTTTTGACGAGTTACATAAAAGCCTCACAGAATATATTGAAACAGACAAAGACTTCAACGAATGGATTGAAGATCATTTTGATATACGAATGCCTGAGCTTATTTCTCAAATTGAAATATTGGATCAACAAGTAAACGAATCTGTTACTGACTTCAAAATCAATATTAAATCGGAAGACCAAAGTATTCTTGATATTTTAAAAGAAATAGAAATCCGTCTTGAAGTAATAAAAGAACAAGCATCTGAACTCAAAAATGCTTTTCAAATATCATATGATATTGATGAATTACTAACTGATATTCTTCAAAAAAATGATAGTTACAATTATATTGAGAATATTCAAAAGGTTCAAAAATTTCATGATAATTCCCGAAGTCAATTAGAACAGATAAGCAAGAGAATTGAAAAAATAAAACCCAGAATTAGGGAATTTATTTATGATTTTAATAAGAAAGATTTTGACAGGAAAACCAATAAATTTATTAACTATCTGTTGGAAAAATCTTTTGTTAAAAAAGAGAAAAGTTCGAAAAGAATTCAATTTCCTAATAATCTTTCTGCATTAAAAGTAAAATCAATAGAGCACTCTCTCACATTCAATATTTTCCCAATTAGAGAAATAAGTCCTAAATTACCTGCTGAAGTTATTAAAAGGGCTATTGATATTCCTAAAAGAAAAGAGTTGTTAGATAAGACCCTAAAATGGAAACAAGATAAAGAAAGAATAATGTATTGGACAAATTTGGCATTTCAGGAACTGGAAGAAAAAGGTTCGTTAGTTTTTACCCCATTTTTTTTTAAAATTGTAGATACAGACCGACTGGCAATTGCCGTTAAAACAGCACATAGTGTTTTGAGAAAAAGTACAAAAACAAAACAGCGATATAAGGTTGAAATTAAACAAGAGCGTGTTAATTATATTGCAAATAAAAGAATATCATTATGGCAGATGACAATTCAGAAAAAGTAGAAAAATATAGTTTTCTTTATCAAAAGAAAGCTGTGGGTATTTTTGCTAAATTAGATTACACACTTAGAAGTGGTATTCATATTCAACGAGAATATCCTTTGGATGCAAATTTATTTCGTTTCTTAAATGAGAATGAAAATTTTGAGTCTTTGAAAAATTATTATAAAGACTTTTTCAATCTTAACCTAAGAAAGGAAGGGAATGAATTCAATCAGTATCATTACTTGGATATAAATGAAGACGGAAAAAGTAATGTCCCTTCTGATAACAGAGACTATTTGAAAAATGAATTTATTATTGTTGGTATGCTTTTTCTGAAAATGTACAAATTGGATGGCAATATTGAACTTGATAGTATATCTGATTTTACAAGTCTTCTTTATGAAGAATACGAAGAAGAAAAAAATGCTTTGAGAAAATTGATTAATGATAATTCTTCTGACAAAGGCTCTGATTTAAATGACCAGAGGTTTGAAGATGTTGTGAAAAAATCTTTTATCAAGTTTGGAGAATTAGGGTGGTTAATGTGGGATGATGAAATTGAAAAAAACAAATTTAAAATAATGCCTTCCTTTGAAAGATTACGAACAGCATACCAACCTCAGATAGAGACAATAGACAGTTTGATTAAAGAAGTGAAAAATGCAGAATAATTTTCCTCGCATATATAGTTTATCTACCATAGGTATTAAACAACATTTTAATGCTGATTACTTATTTCATCCTTACAGAACGGATTTTAGTGGGGAAAGTGGTAGCGGAAAAAGCATGATAGCTGATATGATACAATTGATTCTAGTTGGTTCAAGTGAATTTAAATCTGCGACAGATGGTAATAAGGATAGAGATGTAAAAGGGATGCTTTTGGCTTCTGCTGGGAAATCATCTTCCAGAGGTTATATTTTTTTAAATATTGAATTAATACCCAAACAATTCATAGTGATTGGTGCATATATTGAAAGTACTAATAATACGGCTAATATGTTCATTATCCAAAATGGATATGATTGGGAAACATTAACACCTCTCAATAGTCCAATTTTTACGAAGGATTTAATTATAAATGATAAAGTCGAGACACTAAGTAGTCTAGCTGAAAAAGTTGAATTTGCTAGAGTAAAGTCATTCAGTAAAAAAAGCTATCATCAAATTCTTTATAATAATGAAATTCTCTCTCTAGATTTAACAAAAGATGAAACATTAAAAACCTATGCAAATATATTGAGGTCTTTTTCAAGAGGTAAAGGTTTTAAAACAGAATCTGAAAATCTGAAAAAATTCCTTTTCGGTGATGATGAACAAAATATCATTATGGAAAAATACAGAGAGGAAGTGGGAAATATTAGTAACGATTTCAACGAACATAAAAGATATCTGGAAGAAATTGATTTGATAAACAAAAAACAATCTTCTCTAAAAAATGCACTCGATAAATGCAAAATATATAAAACAACTTATACCGAATACCTACTTAATAGATATCATTATTGGCATACTTTAAAGAGAAAAGCAGAAATAGAAAAACAAAAAGCACTAAGGGAATTAGAATATAAAAAGGTTGAACTTAACTTTGTTGAAAATCAAATTAAAAAGTCCAAGATAAAAGACTTAGAGGAACTTTTAGACAAGAAAAAAACTATCGCTAATCATGCTTATAATGATAGTTATAAAGAGGAAATAGAAACTAAGTATTTTAATATACAACATTCTAAAACATCTGTAGAAACAGTTGATAATTGGTTGACATTAAATGACAATCAGTTAGATAAAGTTAAAGAGTGGTA
>NZ_QEHP01000015.1:0-98344 GCF_003094695.1 Chryseobacterium sp. HMWF035
TCGCAATTGCGGTGGGTTCTTTATTATTGCTCACGGATTACAAATCCGCGAGATCGGGTTTTACAAACCATTACCTTTCGTGACATGTCTTTTCATTTTATATTTGAAATCCTCAAAATTAGAATCCCAAAAAAATGGTGGATTATAAGTATATAAAATCGCTAATTCATCCATAAAAAATCTTACGCGTTCGCCACAATTATCTTCATAACCATCATCTTCATAATTGTAAACAAAATCATTTGCAAATTCCCTGAAGTCTATGGATGTTAAAAGATATTTATCCTTATATAGATTGATATACTCAAATATTGAAATAATAAAATCTCTATATTCATCCAAGGTCATCTTGGAAATATTTTCTGGTCTTAGCTCAATTTCTAATTTTTCCTGAATTTGTTTTATAATTAAGTCTCTTTCTTCCATATGATTTATTTTACAGGTTGCCAAGCCGGGGCAGTAGTTTGAATTAATGCCCTAAATGTTCCTACGTTCATAGGAATTGCCGGGCGTATTTGTCCATAAAAGGGATTTGAAGTATTTGGGACAGGTGTTCCAATCAAGCCATAAGATATTAATGAACTTGCTGATATTCTAAATAAAGTTTGTTTTTTATGAGTATCAGGAACATTTGATGGTATGCTATCTCCATAACCCACAGTAACAGACAAACCATTTGAGAAAAGAGGTGTTATCATAGTGGAGTTAGGAAGAAAATTAACATCTTTATCTCTTAAACCTAGTTTGTCCAAACCTTCTCCAACCATAGGCACTCCGTTTACACTTCTCATGTTTCTATATAAATATAAATTAGGATCTGGTTCCGCCGGTATATCTGTTGCCCCTGTAAGCGGAATATCATAACCACGTGCATGAGAACTGTCTCCGTTTAGCATTAAAGGTATTGCGAATTGACCTGCCCTTGAAATAGTTCCCAGTACCGCTGCAACTTCTTCCCAATTTAAAGCTGTCTCAAATGATCCTTCCAATGTTCCTACTTGTACAGGTGACACTCTTGTTATTACTGCACCAGGTAAAACTGTTGAGATCTTCGCATCCCTCTTAGCTGTTCCAAAAAGTCGGGCAAAAAAGTTTGAAAGAATTTGTCCTAATTGGATTCCTGTGCTGCTTTTAGGTGTAGGGTCACTTCCCCCACCGCCTGCTGCATCCTGCCATAACGACATCTGATTGCTGAAATTAGCTGCTCCCAAAGTACTTCCTGCAAAGTAATCACCTCCTGTTAGTGTCGTATTAGGATCAAACTCCCAATATACGGCAGAAACATTCTGCATTCCGTCCGGATCTAAAAACATTACCGGATTATTATAGGCATAAGCGTAAGGAGACCATCGTCTGGAAGTTTCTGCCAAAGGATCTGTTACGCCCCATCTTGCGATGTCGCTCATATACATCCTTGCCCCGTAATCGCTCCATCCGGTTTCTGTTTGCAGCTCTTTACCATTGTATTGGTAGCTGTATGCAGGATTTCCTGTCGTCTGGTTATATCCTTCATGCTTCATCCCAAAAGGGTAGAAGTTGTTCTCTTCAAGAACTTCTGCGCTGCCATTGGTGTTTTTAAAGTAGCTTACTCTAATGTTCCCCAAATGGTCTGTATAACTGTAAATATACTTATTATTTTCGAAATTATAATATCCTTCTGCGGTTGGAACAAATTTTAAAGTAAGTACAGAGGGAATTCCTTTTTTTCCGTCCCCTTCGTACTGAAAGCCATCGAGATATTCTGTTACTTTTGAGGACAACTGAGTAATTGTTCCTAAAGGATTATAAGGCGCATAATTGTAAACTTTTCTTAATTTGGTACCATCCGCACGATAAAGATAAGAGGTGTTTTCATTAATCCTTCCCGTACGGGTAGATAATCCTGTATTGAATTTCAAATAATCTGGTTTGTTCAGTATGTTGTACTCAATCTGCAAAATTCCTTTATCTATCTGGCTGGTCATATTTCCGTTGGCATCATAAGAGATGGTGTTTCCTGAAGTATCAGGGTAACCGCTGTAATTGGTAGAGCTGTCGGTAACAGAAGTAAGCCTATTACCCGAATAAACATAACTAAGATTATCCATCAGTGATGCTGTTCCGGAAATCCCTTTCGTATATCTTTGGAGCGAAATAATATTTCCTCCGAGATCATAGCCCGCAATTTCGTTGTAGAAATTGTTTTGAGGAACGGAAGCTTCCGGTTCAGCATAAATTCCCTGGCTCAGCCTGTTCAGATTGTCATACTGGTAACTGTATTTTCGCAATACATTATCCTGTGCAGATTTCCAGCTTACAGAAGATATATTTCCACTGTATTTTCCTGCAGAGGTGTTGGTAGGATCAAAATAAGACAGAGAGTATGCAAAAAGATCGGTTCCAAGATTTGCAGGATCATTTATTGTAGTAATAGCTCCTCTTAGATTATAGGTGTAGTCTATACTCTGAAGATTGTTTCCCACCTTTTTATTGGTAAGCTGGGAAAGTTCGTTGTATGAGTTTTGAGACAGCAATTCCTGAGGATTACTGTTTACCTGGTGCCACTGTTTTTTCAGGCGGTTTTGGCTGTCGTATTCATACGTCTGAGAAATTATTTTCTCGGTGTCGGAAGACACTCTTTTATGATAAATCTTAGTCTGCAGAACCACACCCGTAAAATCCAGAGAAGATTCTGTTTTGGTATAGCCGCCTAAATGATTAATCGCGTAGCTTCCAATAGGTCTCCTGTTTGTATCATACCATATATAGCTTTTTGTCCAGTTGTCATCCTCAATATTCTTCACCATCGATAGTGTGGGAAGAGTCTGGGTATTAACAGCATCGGCGGCATTATCGCCAATGGTATTACTCCCCATAATCTGAGCAGGTCTTGCAGGGCCGTTCTGAAGATAGGTATCATAATAATTGATGGTAAGAATCTTTGTAAACACAGCAGGGTAGGCAGAGTTTGTATAATATGCCGTTACTCCGTTCGCATCAAATCCTGTTGTATTTCTGCTCTCATTCAGTGCAGAAGAGCTGTTTGCCAAAGTCTGTTCAGCCTGCCTTCCTGTACTTCCATAGTTTTGTGCACTTGTATAAATTCCTGTGTAAAGTACTCTTCCGAACTGGTCGTATTTCGTGAAAAACCATTGTTTTAATACTCCCGTATTGGCATTCTGAGATAAGATCATACGATCCTGCTTATCATACACCATATATTCCCATCCTTTTCCGGGAATCTTCTTTTCCACCAGCCTGTTCCAGCCGTCATAATGATACTGGTAGCAAAGATTGTCTAATGTAGTTTGATCTACCTGTCCTGATTGTGCCGCTAAAGGAGGGATTACATAAGCCAACTGTCCATATTCGTTGTAAATATAGTAGGTATCTGCATTTTTATTTCCGTCTTTCCTTCTTAACAGAACAGTTTGTCCTTTTTTATTTTTAAATTCTATACTTACATTATTATCCTCATTTGTAACTACATTCTTTGTAAGCGTACTGCCTGCATAGTTACCGGAATTGGCAATGGTATATTTCGTTCTTCCTTCAAACCAGTCTGTAGAAATAGTGTACTTTCTTACTTCCCCATCTTCGTTGGTATTGTAATTAAAATTTACAGGTTTATTCGCCCAGTTATTACCTGCCTGTATCTGCTGTTGAATTCTTTCTATTGGCGAGTTTTCCAAAATTTTCTCAGAATAGATCTTTTCCGCTCCGTAGATTGCGGAAGCATTGGCTAAAGGAGAGGCGTAGATCGCTCCGTTCTGGGTTGTTGCCTGCGGAACAGGTAAATAGCTTTTTGTCTGTCTTCCGAACGGGTCATATTCTATATGGCTTACGATATCCCGTCCCAGCGGTGTTGCTTTGATATCGATCGTCTGCACAGGCTTTCCCCAACCGTCAAAATACTGGACGTTTTCAGAAACTTTAGAGCAATCTCCGTTAAGACATGTTTTGCTATATACGTAGTTTTCCGAGGAAGTAAGATTGGTCTGTGCAAAATACATCGCTACAAACAGCAAACTTGAAATACTTAAAATCTTTTTCATGATAACATTAGTGTTTATAGTTGTATTGATATTCTTTTAATGTTTTGAATGATACTGTTCCGGATGAATCCTTTTCCATTCTCTTTACTCTTTTTAGTCTTCCTGCATCATCATATTCATACACTTCTCTTAAACCGGAAGGTGGAGTGGTGGTAGTGATTCCTGAAATGGGATCGTATGTATAAGTCGTTATCGGATAATTGGCTAATGCAGGGTTTTTTCTGAAGTTATCCAAAGCGGTAAGCAATGCCGGTTCATAGGTTCCGTTCAGGTTATCTGCATCAGAAAGAGTAATAATATCTGTAGCCAAAGAAGCAATCTGGCTGTATGCTGCACCTTCCACCTTTGCAATCAGAGAGGTTTTATTATATCCGTAGACCAAGGCTGTTGTTAAACCTCCCGGACTTGAAACCTGAAGAAGATTGCCCTTGTCATCATACAGATCCATCTTTACGCTTTCTTTTGTACTTCCGTCTGCCAGATTGGTTGTAACCACAGAAGTAGGGAGCAGGGAAGAGTTGGCAAACAGAGTGGATGATTTTGATACCGTTTTTCCGTTCTCTTTCTCTTCAGTTTTTACAGGGAACCCTTTCATATATGCACTTTCCAGATGAGCATACCCTGATATATTGATAGGATAAGTAAGGAATTTTTCCTTTATATCTCCGTCGATAACCGATTTCGTATAAATAGGTTTGCAGTTGAGATTGCTGATCTGCGTTTCAGACTGGTTTTCCAGCACTTTTCCTCCCGGATAGAAGAGCTTCTCTGTATGCGTGGTCTTTGTAATATATGCAGGTTTGCTGGAGTGTTTTTGAGATAAAATATTCAACGGATATTCAGCATCAGAATAGTTGGCAAACTCATAATTGATTTCTTTTGATGCCAATAAAGTATTTTGCTGATCATAAACCTCTTCTTTAGAAGGCAGCCCGTTTTTCGTTAGATTATAGTATGACCAGAAAAAGGCGGGTTCTAATTGAGTTCCTCCATTCTGAATCTTTGGGTAATCATTGGGAGTTTTAAAAGTCTTGTTGGTATATCCTTTTCCGTTCTCAAAAACTTTTACATTATTATAAAGTACATACGGTGACATAGGATCATCTTCGGTATCTCTTTCGTTGTAAAATAAATATCCGCTGCTGCTGTTATTTAAAGTAAAAGAATCATATCCGTAACTGATCGTTTTTTCCGGTGTGGTTTCCGAAATATTTTTATAATATTTTATATTCTTAATTCTCTGCCCTTTCGCAGGAAGAGAATTTCTAAAAGGACCCGGTAAAAATTTAGTACCTGTAATTCCAAAAGTTCCAATTCCTTTTGCTCCGTCTGCCGATGATACTTCAAGGGTATAGTTTCCCGGATTGTTGGAAAATACAGGATTGTTATAATTGGCTGCTGCATTGCTATACTGCCCGCTCCAGATTTCCTGACTGCCTTTTTTCAATTTGAAATTAAGGCGCGGATGTATATCCGGTGGCGGTAACTGCGAACCGATGGGATCATTGGGATCCGGCATTTCCGGTTCAGGATATGTAAAAGTATCTAAGTTGATGAACAGCTCAAACCTTTTTATTTTGGCAGGATCTCCCGGTATGGTAAAATTATATATTTGTGTAGTTTCGCTATTTAGCGGAGAATTTACTAATGTTTCTTTAGTTTGAATGGCAGGATCAAAGCCATATGCTTCCATATAAGCTACATATTCAGGATCACTATAATTAAAATACTGTTCATTACTTTCAAAATTATACTGGATAACTCCTCCTGTTGGAGTCACCACTTTTTCCAGCATACCATCCGTTACACGTCCTATAAAATCTGTAATATTATTATAAATAAAAGATGTTTCTTCTATTTTAACGTTGTTTTTATCATTTTTTCTTATGGAAGCCAGTACACGTTTTCTCTTAGCTTCCTCATCATAAGGATGCGTAAGAATGCTGTTATTAATCATATAACTGTAATAGGTTTCCCCTGCAGGATTTTTTAAAATAATTTTATTTAAGGTGAACGGATCATTCACCGTCTCTTTCAGGCTTTCATCATAAGCAAAATCAAATGTAACTTCACCCTTTGGAGTTTTGATAGATTTTATTTTACAGTACTGATATTCAATCTTACCTCCGGGAAAAATCTTATTTTTCTTCTCATATTGAAGTGTTGCAATTTCAACACCTATCGGATTGACAATTTTTGTTAAAAAATAAGATGATTTAAATGTTGGAGCCACAAAAACAGAATTTGAACAGGGATATTGTCCATAATCATATTCCTGAAAATAATATTTGTAACCGTTATCTGCTGTTATAGTAAAATTATCAGCTTTAAATGTAGTTGTATTGCTGTCCCTTACGTATTCGATTTTAGCATTATTAGGGCTAAGATTAATAAGGCTGAATGTATTGGCAACTACATCTCTTTTTATTCTGAATTTTCCTGACAGTCCCGGTAATGAATAGTAATACATGTCATCGAATTCGTTATTAAAATGATTGGGTGCGGAAGGATTATCATAGCATTCATCCAATTCTCCTATAACCTTTTTATAAATAACACTGGTTCCGAGCAATGACCAGCCATAACCAACATCACTAATTCTATCTGTATTTTCGTAGTTTTGAATATTGTAGCTTAAACTTATCGGATAACTCAGCGTATTATCACTCATAGGAACACTTAAAAGCGGAATATTGATTTCAGGAATTCCTGTAGCTTCATTAACAGGAACATCCGAATACCGGGATAATGAGGCAATTGACGGTGAGGCAATCGAATTATGCACAGTTTCTCCAATGCTATTTTGTGCATATCCTTTCTGCAATCCTAATATCAGAAGGGTTTGCAGTATAAAAATATTTTTTCTCATTTGTCTTATTTTTTAATCAATTTAGCATTCGCCGTTTTGTCATTGGTTTTCACCACCACCAGATACGCCCCCTGAATCAGCGGCTGGGTATTGATCTTGGTGATCTTATTTTTTGTTTTTACCATTTCAAGCTTTCTTCCGCCCATATCATACACTGCAATTTCAGCTTCAAATGCTCCTTCTCTCAAGCCCTCAAAGCCAAGCTCCACGTACACATAATCCGTTACCGGGTTCGGGTAGATCTTAATATCCTGCTTTTCGATCAGCTGGTCAACCTGTTTATCTCCCAGCTTCACGATCTTCCAGTTTTCTTTTCCCAGTTCCTCTGCGCTGGTTCCTGCGAGTACAATTGATCCGTCACGGTTCAGCTTAATATCAGATAATCTTTCCTCTTTTTTTCGGGATTCTCCTTTTACGTGCTTTCTCCACTGCTCATTTCCGTTCTGGTCGAGATACAGCATCCAGAAAGTCTCATCATCATTTTCAATCCTGCCTTCCGCCTGTGTGTAACCGCCTAAGAGAATTCCCTTAGACTTCCCGCCTCCGTCTTCCTGCTTCCCGGCAATGACGCACATTCCCATCAGAACATCCCTGTTTTTAAAGCTGTAGGATTTCTGCCAGATTTCTTCGCCTCTTTCATCAATGGAGATTAGCCAAAGATCGGTTCCCTCTTCAATACCAACGGATTTATTTCCCGATCTTTCCGATCTGGATTCCCCTCCGATCAGATAACCTGTTGAAGTCAGGGCAAGTGTTCTTATATGATCATCGCCTTTACCTCCGAAATTCTTTTCCCATTCCACTTTTCCGTCTTTCGAAAGTTTCACGATCCAGTAATCGCCTTCACCAAAATTGTTGCTTGTTTTTGGTTGATAGTTGATGGTTTTACTACTTCCAGCCTCCGTCTTCCCGCTTCCTGCCAAAGCTGCGCTTCTGGAATAGATCCCTAACAATGCTCCTCCGTCTTTGGTGGGAATCATTTTTTCCACTTCATCCAGACCTTTTCCGCCTAATACCAATTGGGATAGTTCCTTCCCGTTTTTATCCAGTCTTACTACCAAAACATCTTTGGAACCGTAGCCCTTCATTTTCGGATCCTGAGCGGAGCCGAAGGATCCTGCTACAAAGAACCCCATATCGGTGGTCTGAATCACCGCCCGCGCTTCTTCATCCGCTGTACTGCCAATCGTTTTCTGCCATAATTCATCGCCAAATTCGTTGATTCTGATAAGCCAGAAATCGCTGCCTCCTTTGGAATCGTCCTTTTTATCTAGCCCTTTTCCTGAATAGCTGGAACCCGCCAAAAGAAATCCTCCTTCCTGCGTATTGACGGTTGCCGAAAGAAAATCATGGTTTTTCCCAGAGAAATATTTTTCCCAGACCTCTTCGCCCTGCTGGTTCAGTTTTACCAGATGGAAATCGTAACCGTTGTTCTGCTGCGAGGTGGCAGAAGGCAGACCGGAGGTTGCAGGAGAGCTGCTGCCTGTGATCTTTTGGCTGTTACCCCGAATGCTGCTTCCGGTAATTAAATACTGCTGATCGATGGTCGTGGTGATCTGTGAGAGAAAGTCCTGCGTAGAAGACCGGATGTCTTTCTGCCAGACCACTTCCTGGGCATACACCCCCAGAATGCTGCACAGAGTGAACACACTCATGCCGAGTTTTTTCATACTTAGTGTAATTTTAACGTTATTGTAAAGGTGAAATTAAGAAAGGGAATGCTTAGAAAAATAAGGAAACCCGCATTCTTAAAGTATTGATCCTGAATTTGACAGAACCTGTCCGAAATTTATTTGTTTTAATCATGGCTATTGTTTTTTTATGAGCTTTTAACAGCTTGTTTTTATTAATTTTTTGTTCAGAATAATAAAAATAAACTCCTGTCTTTTTTACTTTTCTGCAAAATTACAAAGCATTAACGACAAAACATGTCGTTTTATTTTAAAGGATGCTTTTTTTTTCAAAAAGGTTGGAAATCATGGTGAAAAATATTTTTTATGGGTGTATTTTAATGTACGCTTCGGCTCCGCTCAGCGCACTGCGTGGGGTTGCATTACAATAATTTGTTTAAATGAAATTGTAGTGCGCTTCGGCTCCGCTCAGCGTACGGTGGAGGGTTTCGTTTACAATGATCTGTTTAAAATGAAATTGTAGTGCGCTTCGGCTCCGCTCAGCGTACGGTGGAGGGTTTCGTTTACAATGATCTGTTTAAATGGAATAGCACTGAAGTACGCTGAGCGGAGCCGAAGCGTAAAAATATCTGCATTAAAATTTTATCGGAGATAAAATCTTTGCGCCTTAAAACGTGATTAAAAAATAAATACCTGCGTCTTTGCGATTAAAACAACTTTAGGAATGATTATTTACGATGAGGTGCGCTTCGGCTCCGCTCAGCGCACGGTGATGGTTTGGCTTACAATGATCTGTTTAAAATAAAGTCGCACTGAAGTACGCTGAGCGGAGCCGAAGCGTACAATTAAAGAAATACGGTAATCAAAATTCTCCCTAAATCATTCGACTGCTGTTCGGTATTCCTTCGGAAAAAATCCCATTTTTCCGAAGCCGATCCGAAGAAGACCCGAACATGACCCGAAGAAATGGGTTTTCAAACCGGTCAAAACCGGTCAAAAGCAGTCAAAACCGGTCAGAATTTTTTATGATGGTGGAAAATGGACATTTCTGTGGTAATTTTAACCCGTTCATCAAAAAACATCCTTCAAAAACAAGCAAAAAAACAGATTTTCAGAAATTTATTCATTCAAACAAATCAACCAAGCGGTACGCTGAGCGAAGCCGAAGCGCACAGCCATCAATCATCAACCATCAATCACCAATCATCAATCATCAATCATCAATCATCAATCATCAACCATCAACAAACAGCCAACTACCCCTCTCCCACTTTTACCATTAATTAACATTCTCCGCTCTTCCTTTCTTCAAAAGAAATGATTAAATTTGAGAATGAGTTTTGGAAAAGATTTATTAAAGAAAATAAAAACTGCGGAATTGCCGGGAATCCATGCGCACGGTGTTTTCTCGCCTCCTTCCCGCCCTGTTTTTACGTATGAAGAGGTTTTGGAAAAAAATCCAAAGTTTGCTGCCGTAAATATTGTTTTGTACCTGAAAAACGATGAGTGGCATTTCCCTTTAATCCAGAGAACCATTAATGAGCACGACCGACACAGCGGACAGATCTCTTTACCGGGCGGAAAGCGCGAAGAAACGGATGAGGATTTTGCAGAAACTGCCGTGCGGGAAACTTCAGAGGAAATCGGCATCGAGAAACATTATGTACGGATGATTCGCGAAATGTCGCCGATCTACATTCCGCCCAGCAATTTTTATGTCTATCCTTATATTTCATACACCAGAAAGAATCCTGAATTTATTCTGCAACAAAGTGAAGCAGTGGAAGTGATCGAATTTCCGATCACCTGTTTTCTCAATCTTCCGGATGAGCCGGACATGATGGTTTTGCCAAGCACGGCAGGAAATGAAGTTCCGGTGATTAATTTCAACGGATATATTATCTGGGGCGCTACCGCAATGATCCTGAGCGAATTCAGCCAGTTGCTGAAAAAAATGTAACTTTGCAATACCGTGTTTAATTGAGAGATGGCGAAGAAAAACATTTTCACCGACGCGTTCGGAACTCCTTATTTTTTAAAAAGGCTGATTATTTTTATTTTAGGAATTGTATCTTACAGAAGATTCAACGGCTTTAATAAACTGAAAATCACCGGTACTGAGTATCTTGTGGATCTTCCGGATTCCAATGTGCTGTTTGTATCCAACCATCAGACGTACTTTGCAGATGTGGCAGCAATGTATCATGCATTCTGCTCGGTGAACAATGGATATTTAAACACCATTAAAAATCCGATCTATCTTTTAAATCCTAAAATCGATTTTTACTATGTAGCTGCGGAAGAAACCATGAATAAAGGGATTCTTCCTAAAATCTTTAAGATTGCAGGAGCAGTAACGGTAAAAAGGACTTGGAGAGCAGAAGGTAAAAACGTCAACCGAATGGTAGACATGAGCGAGGTCGATAATATCATGAAAGCCTTGGATAACGGTTGGGTAGCTACTTTTCCTCAGGGAACCACGGCAGCATTTGCACAGGGAAGAAGGGGTACGGCAAAACTGGTAAAAAACCAACGTCCTATTGTTATTCCTATTAAAATCAACGGATTCAGAAGGGCTTTCGATAAAAAGGGACTTCGTGTAAAAGTAACGGGCGTAAAACCAACGATGGAATTTAAAGCGCCTCTTGATATAGATTACGATAAAGAAAATGCGCAGCAGATTCTGCATAAAATCATGACAGCGATTGAGCAGACGGAGGACTTCAATGTTCTGCACAGTTATGATGAAGAATTAAAAGCTAAAAAATCAGAGCAAAAAGAGTCAGATAATTAAAGTATAAAATGATGAAAAGAATATTAGGAATTTTATTCGCGATCATAGTATTAGTATCCTGCAACAGCCAGAAAGTGTATTCGGATTTCGACATCAGCTATTCGAAAAGCGGGGGATTTGCACCGATATATGAAAATCTTCTGATTAAAGGAAATACTGCTCATTATTCTTTCGAAGGACAGGGTAAAAAATACAAGCAGGATTTTAAAATTACAGACGAAGATCTTAAAAAGCTGGACAATACACTCTCCCAGAATAATTTCAGAAGAATACAGGAAGACCACCAGAAAATTTATGACGGGATTGCCACAACGATCAACATAAAAAAAGGTCCGAATGAAGGCAGCAAAACCGATGCAAGCTCGGTAATGCCGAATTACAAAACAAACTGGACGAACATTACCAATGCTTTTCAGGAGATCATTAATACTAATGTAAAAAAACCGTAAATACAGTTGAAAACCCATTTCATCGCGATCGGCGGAAGTGCGATGCACAATCTTGCCATTGCATTAAAAGATAAAGGATACCATGTAACAGGTTCGGATGATGCGATCTTTGAACCTTCGAAATCACGTTTGGAAAAGAAAGGAATTCTTCCCGGAGAAATGGGATGGTTTCCGGAAAAGATCACTTCCGATATCGATGCCGTCATTCTCGGAATGCACGCCCATCAGGATAATCCGGAATTGGCGAAAGCCAAAGAGCTTGGGCTGAAAATCTATTCGTATCCCGAATTTCTGTACGAACAGTCTAAAGATAAAACAAGGGTTGTAATCGCGGGTTCACATGGAAAAACAACGATTACTTCCATGATTCTTCATGTGCTGAATTTCCATCAGAAAGAGGTGGATTTCATGGTGGGAGCGCAACTGGAAGGTTTCGACTGTATGGTGAAACTTAGCGAAGACAACGATTTTATGGTGTTGGAAGGGGATGAATACCTTTCCTCTCCTATCGATCTCCGTTCGAAATTTTTGCTCTATCAGCCGAATATTGCTTTACTGAGCGGAATTGCATGGGATCACATCAACGTATTCAAAACGTTTGATGATTATGTGGAGCAGTTCAGAAAATTTGTGGCAAGTATTACAGCGGGCGGTGTTCTGGTATACAATGAAGAAGATGCCGAAGTGGTAAAAGTGGTGGAAAGTGCCGAAAATTATTTCAGAAAAATTCCTTACAAAACCCCTGAATACGAAATTGTAAATGGTAAAGTTCACCTGAAAACGGAAATGGGCAATGTTCCGCTTTCGGTTTTTGGCGCACACAATTTATTAAATCTGGAAGGGGCAAGACACATCTGCCATACGCTGGGAATTATGGATGAAGATTTCTATGAAGCGATCATGAGCTTTAAAGGAGCTTCAAAGCGTCTGGAAAGGGTGGAAAGAGAAGACAACGGAACATTGTATAAAGATTTTGCACATGCGCCGAGTAAGGTAAAGGCAGCCGTAAAAGCATTCTGTGAGCAGTTTAAAAACGAAAAGAAATATGGTTTCCTTGAACTTCATACGTATTCCAGCTTAAATCCTGTGTTTCTGGAGCAGTACGATCACGCAATGGACGGACTGGATGAAGCGATTGTTTTCTATTCTGAAGATGCCCTGAAAATCAAAAGAATGGAGCCGATTTCACCGGAACTGATTAAAGAAAAGTTCAAAAATGAAAATTTAAAAGTGTTCACCAACGCGGAAGAACTTCATGCGTACTGGAACACACTGGATAAAACACACGGCGTTTATCTCATGATGAGCTCCGGAAATTTCGGAGGTCTTGATCTTACGAAATAAACTGTACAGAATATAAAAAACAAACTCCTTTCAGACCGAAAGGAGTTTTTTATTTTATTGACTTACCCCTTTTTACTCATAAAGGCTTTCCTTCGTCAGGCTCAGGATAAACTAAGCTCAGCCTGACAATATTTAAATATTGCGGTTAGTATTCGAGAGGTCACCCTGAGCTTGTCGAAGGGACCCTATTATAAAACCGCCTGCTCATTATTATTCTCTAATATTAAGTAAAAGGATAAATCAATTATTTTATTTGATTCTTTTATAAAAACGTCTCAATACATCTTTCGCTCCGTCGCCGTCGAAATCCTGAGTGCGGTCTTCTACCACCATATCATATTCATTAAGCTTTGTGATGTAGTAAGGATACTTTTCCTGCCCTTCAAACCAGAATGTACTGTTTGTTTTATCAAACGTATATTTTTGGCTTACAGCATTTCCTTTTTCGCAGGTATTGTTGTTCTGGGCAAAAGAAATGGAAAAAAGATGGGTAGAAGTAAATTCGTGGGTACTCATTTTCTGACATTCCGTTGAAAAAGAAACAAGAATCTGCTGATTTAAAGATTTGTAAATCTCGGTTTTTTCGACATACCATGTTCCGATAATGGAAGATTTATTGTCTGTGTTCTGATCTTCATCACTTCCGGTGCAGGAAATAAAAGAGAGCAGAAAAAATGACATGAGTATTTTGTTCATATTGATAAAAACTATTCTGGCTGTTCTAATTTCTTAAACAGAGGTATTGTAAGTCCGCAAAAATAGATGAAATTCACGGCTTATACACGTCATGCCGAAAAAAATCAGATGTTTTTGTTATTTAAAATTTTTGAATATTCAGACACCGCCATTCAATATTTTTGTAATGGAAATCGCATCCGCAACTGTATCGATGCTGTAAATCTGCATCACGCCCTGTTTAGTTGCTGCCTGAGCTAATATATTCTGCTGATTCTGAGCGCTTACTGCATTCTGAAAAAGTATGCCTGTAGAATGTGCCATAGCCTGATAAAGATTTCCCATTGCCATCGCAGGAGCCTCTCCTAAAACTTTTATATTAGCCTGAGTTACCGCATCGGTGATTTGATCATTAACTTTTGTATCCATAATTTTAGTTTTTAAGTATCATCGTAAAGTTAAATGATATTTTTTAATAAAAAAAGAAGCAATAATAATTTACTGCTTCTTTTTATTTAAAACATATTTAAACTAATTTCAGAATTAACCGCAAAAGGGACAAAAGATAATTGTTAAAACGAATTTCATTAATAATCAAAGCGCTCAAAAGAATAAAAATCAAAGATTTTTAAAAACTATGGTGAGCTTTTTCATTGATAATGATCAACTTTAAATAAAAAATTTAGTACATCTTTTGTGACTTTTGTGGTTAAATAAAAGTTTAAACAGACTTTTAATGAAAACTATTTAAATGAAATTCCAGATCTTAAATATCCGCTACCGATTTCAGCATTTTCTGCTCCCATTCCGGATCTTTCGGATCGAAGAATAATCTTTTTCCGGTGTCTAAAGAACGAACCACGTTCATTTCATCTTCGGTTAATTCAAAATCAAAAATATTAAAGTTTTCTTCAATTCTGGAAGGGGTAACCGATTTAGGAATCACGCAGAATCCTTCCTGTAAGTGCCATCTTAAAATTACCTGCGCCACCGTTTTACCGTATTTTTCGCCGATTGATTTAAGATCCTGATGATCCAGTAATCCTGCGTTTCCGTTTCCAAGCGGACTCCAAGGCTGCGTGATGATGCTATTTTCCCTGTTGTACACCTGAAGTTCTTTCTGCTGGAAAATCGGGTGCAGCTCGATCTGGTTAATCACAGGAAGTACCGTTGCATTTGCCTTCAGTTCCTCCATTTTATCTTCAGGGAAATTACAAACCCCGATTGCTTTTATTTTTCCTTCCTGATACAGTTCTTCCATCGCTTTCCATGCTCCTTTGAAATCCGAATACGGCCAGTGAATAAGATACATATCCAGATAATCCAGCTGCAGTCGGTCTAAAGTTCTCTGAAAAGCCCCTTTTGCCTGCTCATAAGAAGTATCCTGAACCCAAAGTTTCGAAGTAATGAATAATTCTTCACGGTCTGTTCCGCTGTTTTTAATCGCATTTCCTACTGCGGTTTCATTCTGGTAAATGGAAGCCGTATCAATCATTCTGTAGCCGGTTTCAATGGCTTTGATCACCGCATCTTCGCATTCCTGAAGATTTTCCATCTGCCAAACCCCGAATCCTAAAGCCGGAATATCCACTCCGTTGTTCAGTGTAATTACAGGCTGCCCTGTGTATGTTTTCTGTTGCATACTTTTTATTTATCTATTTAATTGTTAATTGTTGATTGTTGATTGTTAACTTTTTTAATTTTCATTTGAACTATCATTAGATTTTTAATCCGGCAGGTTCGATCTTATACCTCAAACCTTGATGACCATCAAAATCGAATTCTCTATCGTAAACAAGTCCTAATTTTTCTAAAACCTTTATAGAAGCAATATTTTCAGCCATAACTCTTCCTACAATTTTACTCAGATGAAATTCATTAAAGCCATATTCTAAACATGCTTTTGCACTTTCTGTTGCAAATCCTTTGTTCCAGTATTCTTCAAAGAAACGAAAACCGATATCCGTTTCATCTGTTTCCTTACTGTATTTCAGACCGCACCATCCCAGAAAATTTCCCGTAGTTTTTTCAATTACTGCCCACCTTCCAAAACCATTTTCATCATAATCTCTGTAGTTCAACAAAAAATCTCTGGCTTCTTCCACGCTCTGAAAAGGCACGTTTCCAGTATATTTAATAACATTGGGATTATTATTAAGATCATAAAAACTTAGTGCATCATTTGAATTTAATTCACGTAAAATAAGCCTTTCTGTTTCAAGAATTTTTTTCATAATTAAATGTTTATATGTCTTCTTTCCCCATCATCTTCCTGAAAAGTTCTTTGATATGATCAATCTCCGTCTGATAATTCGTTTTCTTCCGGCATCCGAAATGCAGCGTGTTTTTCAATGGTTTTTCGCCTTCCCAGATCAGCTGCACTTCTCCGTTTTCAATTTCTTTTTTGCATAGAAAATCAGGAACCACTGCCAAACCTGTTCCGCCTTTCAGACAACGCACAATTGAATTCAGGTTCGGAACGATATAATTGGGACGGAAGTTTGGTTTATGCCCGAAATTCAGAATCCAGAACTGAAAAAGATGCTCCATATCTCCTGCCGTTCCGTACCATTTTTCGTTTTTCAGCCATTCTTCCGCGTGTTCGATTCCCTTTTCATTTAAAATAATTTCAAACTGCTCTTTATCAACATCTTTTCCTCCCACAAGAATGATCTGTTCGGAAGAAAATGCTTCATGCTCAATATTCGGCGAAACTCCTTTTTTGGGAGTAATGATTAAATCTAAAATTCCTTTATCCAGCTGATCGAGCATTTCGCGGTATTCTCCGAAGCTGATGATCAGATTGAACGGCAGACTGGAAACGTACTGCTCCAGTGTTGTCTGAAAGGTTTCAAAACACATGCCGACACTGATAGTTGGCGTGAGTTTCTCCGTCGATTTCTGAAAGTTTTTTTCTACCTCTTCCAGTTTTGCCAAAGGTTCCGTAATCGCATTATACAAAACCTTTCCTCTTTCCGTAGGAATCATTCTCCTTCCGGTCCTGTCGAATAACTTATACCCGACATAGGCTTCAAGCGAACTGAGATGCAGACTTACGCCCGGTTGCGAAATAAACAGGGTATCCGCAGCTTCGGTAAGCGTTCCTGTTTTATAGATTGCCTTAAAAGTTCTGTACCATTCTAAATTAACCATAGGTATTACTTTTATGATGCAAATGTACCTAAATAATCATGATTATGATATTTTCAGCATCAATGAAAGCGATAAAGGCGGTCTATATTTAAAATAAAAAACTGATAATCAACCATATATACTAATTATCATTTAAATAATACTTAGCTATGATTTTTATTATTTTTCTTATAGCAATTTAGCCAATACCTTTGTCCATGTAAAATTTAAACAATCATAAAAGCAATGAAAAAAGTATTAATTATCAACGGAGGACAGAATTTCGGACATTCCGGAGGAAAATATAACCAGACTATCGCAGAGAACACACTGGAAGTGCTTAAAAACTTTGAAAATGTAGAAGTAAAAATCACCAACGTAGATGAAGGGTATGATAAAAATGAAGAAGTGGCAAAATTTGTATGGGCAGATTACATCATTTACCATACTCCGATCTGGTGGTTTCAGTTACCAAACGGTCTTAAAAAATATATCGATGAAGTCTTCACTGCAGGACACGCCAAAGGAATTTATATGAGCGACGGAAGAAGCGCCGATAATCCGCAGATCAATTACGGAACCGGAGGAATGCTTGGCGGAAGAAAATATATGGTAACTACAAGCTGGAATGCGCCTGCAACCGCATTTACGCTTCCGGGAGAATTTTTTAAGGAGACCAGTGTAGACAATGGACCGTTATTTGGATTCCACCGTATGAATGCTTTCGTTTCTCTTGAAAAATTAGAAAGCTTCCATTTTCACGACGTCGAAAAAAATGCAGATGTAGAAAGAGATATGAAGCTGTACAGAGAACATCTTACCGAAGTTTTCGAGAAAGAATTAAAACCCCAGTTGGTGTAATGAAAATATATTTAACAGCAGTTATTAAAGCCAAAGAAGAATACAGACAGAAGTTCTGGAAGTTCTTCAGAATATGGTGAAAGAGACGGTGAAAGAGGAAGCCAACGAACTTTATACGCTTCACCAGGGAATTGAAGATAAAAACCAGTTTATATTTTATGAAATCTGGAAAAACGAGGAAGGTTTAGCAAAACATAACAAGCAGCCTTACATCAAAGCTTTCGGAGAATTGGTGAATGAAAAGCTTCAGGAGCAACCACAGATTTATTTAACAGAAATTATTTAATACCCAAATCACCATTAAAAAGTAAAGTTAAAGTACAGCATAATGGCAGAATACATCATGAAGAAGTTAGCATTACTCATCCTTGCCGTTTTTACCGCAGGACTTATACAGGCACAAACCAAAAAATATAAAAATATGGATAAGAAAATTTTATTCGTCATTACCAGTCATGGGACAAAAGGCGACACCGGCGAAAAAACAGGATACTATCTTGGTGAAGTGGCTCATCCGTGGGAAGTTCTTCACAAAGCAGGATATGAAATCGATTTTGTAAGCCCGAAAGGCGGAACTTCTCCGGTAGACGGATTTGATCTGAAAGATCCTGTAAACAAAGAATTCTGGGAAAACGAAAAGTATAAAAACAAGATCGATCATTCCATGAAACCTTCGGAAGTGAATCCGGAAGAATATAAAGCGATATTTTATGCGGGAGGTCATGGTGCGATGTGGGATTTTGCAGACAACACAGAACTGGCTTCCATCGCTTCACAGATTTATGAAAACGGCGGTGTGGTTGCAGCAGTCTGCCACGGTCCGGCTGGTTTGGTCAACATTAAACTGAACAACGGAAAATATCTGGTTGACGGTAAAAAGATCAATTCTTTCACCAACGAAGAAGAAGCTGAGGTGAAATTAACCCACGTGGTCCCCTTCCTTCTGGAAGACAAGCTGAAAGAAAGAGGTGCAAAATTTGAGAAATCCGGACTTTGGCAGGTTCACGCAGTGAGCGACCAGAGGGTAATTACCGGACAGAATCCTCAGTCTGCGAAAAGTGTAGGCGAAGAAATTCTAAAGGAATTAAAAAAATAAATAGACTAGTTTAAACAAATTTCAGAATAAACCGCAAAAGGTACAAAAGATAATAATAAAGCGAATTTTCAGAATAATCAAAGTGCTCAAAAGAATAAAAATCAAAGATTTTTAAAAACTATTGTGACCTTTTTTATTTTTAATCACCAACTTTAAATAAAAGTTTAGTTGATCTTTTTTGACTTTTGCGGTTAAATAAAAAGTTTAAAAAGACTTAATAATGAAAAGAGCTTTTCAGATATGGAAAGCTCTTTTGTGTTTACCTTTTGTATTAAAAATCTATTTCCCAATCGGCATATGCGTGGAAATGGCAATTCTGTTCCACATATTAATGACAATACCTGCCATAATGATATCTGAAATCCGGGTTTCATCAAAAAGCTCTTTCGCCTTCTGATAGGTTTCTTCGGTTAATCCTTTCTGGCTGATTAACGTAATTTCTTCCGCAATCATCAGAATAACCTGCTCTTCCTCCGTATAAAGTTCTTTTGCATCTCTCCATGCATTCAGCAGGAAAATTCTTTGCGGTGTTTCGCCATACTTCAACGCATCTTTCGTATGCATATCCAGACAGAAAGCACATCCGTTGATCTGCGAAGCTCTGATTTTGATTAATTCTTTCTGAATTGGACTTAAAAAGCTGTTCTGAAGAGAAGTTTCCATGCCTATTCCCGCTTTGTATGCGGCAGGATGAACGGTTGTCCAGTTGAATCTTGCACTCATAATATTTTGGTTTAAATTTCTGAGACAAAGTTCCGGTTTGAAGTCTTTAAAAATCTTAAACTGGTTTAAGAACGTAATTTTGCTCTGATTTCGCTTAAATATTCCGGAGTAAAGCCTAAAAAAGAAGCCACTAAATATTGCGGAATTCTCTGAATAAACCACGGATATTGGGTACTGAAATGCACATACAGCTCTTCGCGTGAAAATTCGTAAAGATAACGGATGCGTCTTTCCGAAGCAGCATACGCTCTCTGGTAGATCATCCTGAAATACCGCTCCATAACGGGATGTTTTTTCAGCAGTTCCTCCTGATCTTTTGAATCAATTTTCAAAATGACTGATTTTTCGACCGACTGGATGGAAAAGTTCGAGATACACTGTCTTTCATACGCAAAAGTATCGGTGATCCACCAGTTTTCAATCGCAAATTCCGTAGTCTGCTCCACTCCTTTTTCATTGATGAAAAATTTTCTCAGACAGCCTTTTACCACAAAATACATTGACCGGCAGATTTCTCCTTCAGTGATCAGATTCTGTTTCTTCTTACTATCCATCGGCTGAAAAAATGAAAGAATGGAAGAAAATTCATCATCGGTTACCGAAATAAATTTTTCCAAATGCTGCCTGAAAGTTTCCATTTTTTTTGAAAATTGTATAACCAAACTTAACTTTATTTTTTTAGTTTTACAAAACAAAAACGTAAATTATGGAAATTGTAGCCAAAATACTCATCGCCGCTGTTGCCCTCGAACACCTTTATATTCTCTGGATGGAAATGTTTGCATGGGAAACCAAAGGAAAAGAAGTTTTCAAGGCAGCTTTGCCTCCCGAAATGTTTAAACCGACCAAAGGTTTAGCCGCCAATCAGGGACTGTACAACGGTTTTCTTGCAGCCGGACTCATCTGGTCATTCTTCATCGAAGATCCGAAATGGCAGACCAATATTGCTTTATTTTTCTTAGGATGCGTTGCCGTAGCCGGAATTTACGGTGCCATTTCAGCAACAAAGAAAATATTTTTTGTTCAGGCTTTACCTGCAATTTTGGCGATTGCTGCAGTGCTTTTGAAATAAAAACCCCTCCCGCAGATTTCATAACCCTTCATCATTTTGAAGTAAAAATTTCCTCTCCAATAAAATAGATGAGGAATATTTGTATTGGTAACCTTCTGCTGTACGCTGAGCGGAGCCGAAGCGTACGGTAAAAAATCCACAGCTTCCTATCAATATAATAAACAAAATCACTGTTCCGAAATCTCTTTGAGCTTCTTCTTTAATCTCTCAGGTTTAAATAACCCTTCATGATATTCAATTAAATTTCCATATTTATCCAGAATAATCCACAAAGGATAAACCGGCTGACTTTTATTTTTCGATAAAGCCAGAGCCAGCTCATGAATTCCTGAATTTCCGTTAGACAGATAATGGTATTCTTTTCCTAAAAAAACGATGTTCTCTTTTGTTTTTTCGGCTTCAAAATTAATAATATAAAAATGCTGATTGATGAGTTCAACCAGTTCTTTATCCTTATTTAAATTGAATTTCTCGATTTTACAGACACCGCACCAATCTGTATAAAGATGAATCATGATTGGTTTCGGATCTTCCTTCTGCTGAATTTCCAAATCCGCAAAAGTGCCGGTTTTCATCTGCGAAAGACAAAAACACGGCAACAACATTAAAAATAAAAATTTCATTACATTTTTCATTTTATATATTCTTCGACCGCAAAAGGGGCAAAAGATTTTTAAGCCTTTTAGAAAAACAAAACTATTCAGAATCTGTTTAAATATATTGGAAAAACGCTAAGGCGCAAGATTTGATAAAAGTTCTATTCTTTTAAGACGCAAGGAGAAAATCAAAGATTTTCTTTTATAATGCTGATAATGAATTTTATTGCAGATAAAATCCTTGTGCCTTAAAGCATACTATCTTAAACGACTTTGCGACTTTACGAAAATCCAACCTGAATTCATAGTTATTTTTTTTTAGTAAGCTCTAAGTTTAAAAACTATTGAATTTTGTAAACTTTTGAAGCTTTTTTAACCATTATTTTTTTATTTTTTGCGTTAAAAATTCACAACTATTTTAAAGTATATTTCACTCCCAAAAAGCCTCTTATTTTCTGCATCGGCGCATATCCGTACGTTGTATCAAAAGTATAATGATAAGGATTGCTTACCGGATCATTTACATTTTTATCAAACGGATCAAAAGGCCGCATTAAAGGATCTTTCGGAGTGAAATTGAACAGGTTTTTAATTCCGCAATACACTTCAAATCCCGATTTAAAACTCTTCGAAACCTGAATATTCGCCAAAGTATACAACGGAGAATATTCCGGCCGGTAATCATTCGGTAAAACCGGCAGCCGCATCGGTCCGTAAAACTGTCCTGTAAAATCTATTGTCAGATTATTCATAAACCTATAACTCAGATTATAAGTTCCGCTCCATTTCGGGGCATGAAGCTGCTGCGTTTTTTTATTTTCCCCATCAAACTTCTGATAAACATCCAGATACGTCACTCCCAGATTAACGCTCAAAGGAAAATCAAAAGTATAATCCAGATTTAAAGAAGCTCCTCTCGAAATTCCGTAACCCTGAAGATTATCATAAATAATTTTCGCAGGATCGGTATCAAAATCTCCTACAATTTTATTGCTGAAATACGTATAAAATGCTGAAGCATCCAAATTAATCAATTGATCTCCAACCGGAATTTTCCATACATAATTTACATTTCCGTTGATGGATTTTTCAGGCTTTAAATTCGACTGAATCACCACTTCACGCGAACCCGTTAATGCAGCGTGATCTTCGGTAAACAAATTCACCACACGGAAACCCGTCCCAAAATTGAATCGTAAGGTATGATACGGATTCGGCGAAAATTTCCAGGCAAAACGCGGAGAATGTACGGCATGATGAATTTTGTCATAATCCAATCTGTAACCCAAAAGCAACGTATTTTTCTCATTAATTTCCCACTGATCCTGAATAAAAGCTCCAAAAATCGGCGACCTCATCGGTTCATTGGTTGATCCGTCCGCAGACAATGTTCCGGGCGTATTGTCATCATAATATGTCTTTTTAAACGTAACCCCCAGAATCAAATCGTGTTTTCCGAATTTTTTATCCCAATACGTCTGGGTAAAAGCCACTTTCTGATTCGCCAGAAAAGGATTATTGCCGTAAAAAGAATTTTGGTCATGAAAATTATAGGAAAACTGGGTCATAATATTTTCTTTCAAAGGCCATTGATAGACCCCGAAAGCCTCTACTCTGTTTGTATAAATACTTTCTCCGTACACTTCACTGCTCCCCCGATAGAATCTATTCCACTGCATTTCTCCGCCAAAGCGGTCTTCATATAAATATCTCAGAGCAAAACTCCCCAATCGGTTTTCCTTCCTCCGGAAATTCCATTTGTTAAAAACTGAAATTCTGTTCTGCAAAGCTCCATCCGTAAAATTGTCTTTATTGTAATCGAATCTTTTTGTATAGTTGAAATAATTCATACTCAACAGCGAAGCGACATTCTTTCCCAAAGTAAATTTCGTGGAAAGGTCTACATTATTTTCACTCCAGGTTGTCGTCATCAGATCGACACTTAATTTGGGTGCAGTCAAAGCATTTTTAGTAATGATATTAATGACTCCGCCCATTGCTTCGGAGCCGTAAATAGAGGAAGCAGGACCTTTCACCACTTCAATCCTGTCAACCAGACTGTTCGGAATTCCGCTCAGTCCGTAAACGGTGGACAGCGAACTGACAATCGGCATTCCGTCAATCAAAATCATCGTGTAAGGACCTTCCAGTCCGTTGATGTGAATATCTCCCGTATTGCAGACGGAACAATTTAACTGAGGTTTTACTCCATTCACCATGGAAATGGCTTCAAAAATGCTCGGAGTCGGGTTTTTCTGAAAAAATTTCTGCGAATAAATTTCAACATTTACAGGACTTTTTGATTTGCTGATTGGTTTTATCGTTCCCGTAATCACCACATCATCAATATCTCTTGTTTTGATTTTTGGATTTGAAACTTTTACAGAATCCTTTTCCTTTGAAACGTTCAAAGCCAGACTGTCCGTTTCCTGTGAAAAGCAGAACCCCGAAAAGAAGATTGCAGAAAATAATATTCGCCTCATGAAATTATAATTGTTAGACAAAGCTAACAATTATTTTTTAATCACAAAACTCATCTGAAAAATATTATTAAATTGAATTCATGAAAAAGTGTTAAATTTGAGAATCAACATATAAAAGTAAAATGAGATATCATCAGTCGGGAAATATTCCCCAAAAAAGACACACGATTTTCAAATCTCCTGAAGATAAATTTTACTATGAACAGCTTTTCGGGACGGAAGGTTTTCATGGAATTTCTTCGTTATTGTACCATATTCACCGTCCGACACAGATAAAATCCATCGGTGAACCGAAAGATGTAGCCCCGAAAATTGCTGTTGAAAAAAACGTAACACCAAGAATGTTTAAGGGAATGAACGTAACTCCCGAAGACGATTTTATGGACAGCCGTAAGTTCTTAATGGTGAACAACGACCTGAAAATGGGACTGTCGAAGCCAAGAAAATCAATGGATTATTTCTACAAAAATGCTGAGTGCGATGAGCTTTTATATGCTCACAGCGGAAGCGGAATTTTAAAAACTTTTGTAGGAAATTTAGAGTTTTCTGTAGGCGATTATCTAATTATTCCGAGAGGAACGATTTATCAGGTGGAACTGCATTCTGATGATACGGTTTTCTTCGTAGTAGAAAGCCACTCCCCGATTTATACGCCGAAAAGATACAGAAACGAATTCGGACAATTATTGGAACACTCTCCTTTCTGCGAAAGAGACATCATCACTCCTACTTTTGTGGAACCGAAAGACGAAAAAGGAGAATTTTTAATTAAAGTAAAAAAGGAAAACCAGATTACAGATTTCATCTACGCAACGCATCCGTTTGATGTTGTAGGATGGGACGGTTATTTTTATCCTTATAAATTCAATATCAAAAACTTTGAGCCGATTACGGGAAGAATTCATCAACCGCCTCCGGTTCACCAGACATTCGAAGCTCATAATTTTGTGGTTTGCTCGTTCTGTGCAAGAATGTACGATTATCATCCACAAGCTATTCCGGCTCCTTATAATCACTCCAATATCGATTCTGATGAGGTTTTATTCTATACGGAAGGTGATTTCATGAGCCGAAACCATATCGACTTAATGGATTTCACGCTTCATCCGGGAGGAATTGTTCACGGACCTCATCCGGGAGCAATGGAAAGGAGCATTGGTAAGAAATTCACGGAAGAATATGCTGTAATGGTAGATCCTTTCAGACCTTTAAAAATTACGGAAGAAGCTTTAAAAGTGGAAGACACATCATACAAAACCTCTTGGCTGGAAAACGAAGACAATCATCTTGAAGACCGTTCTCAGGAGTAATGAAGCTTTTGGCGACTGGCTTCCGGCTTTTAGCTATAAAATTATTATCAAAATATATTGAGGACTGAATATTAATTTCAGTCCTTTTTTTGAATCAATTTAATTAAAACATGATAAAAATCTTCGAATAATAAGACTAAGTAAAAACAATATGAACTATCTTTAAGACTAAGAAAAATTCATAAAAAATTTCAATATGCATAATTACATCAGCGCCGAAGAAGCTATTTATACCATTAAAAGCGGAAACCGTGTTTTCTTTCACGGAAGCGCCTGTACTCCGAATTACTTAATCGACGAACTAGCGAGGCAATCCCACCGTTTGGATAATGTAGAAATGGTTTCTATTACCCAACAGGGAAATGTGGAAATTGCAAAACCTGAGTACAAAGACAAATTTTTCGTTAATTCTTTATTTGTTTCGTCTCCTGTACGCGATGCGGTGAATTCTGACAGAGGAGATTTTGTTCCCGTATTTCTAAGTGAGATTCCTATCCTTTTCAGAAAAAATATATTACCGCTTGATGTTGCTTTAATTACCGTTTCCCCTCCGGACAAACATGGTTTCTGTACACTGGGAACTTCTGTGGATGTTGCGAGAGCTGCGGTGGATACCGCAAAAATAATTGTCGCCGTAGTCAATCCTTTAATGCCGAGAACGCATGGTGACGGAATGATCCACATCAGCAGAATTCATAAGCTTGTATGGCATGAAGAAGAACTTCCAACCGTAGATTATGGAGCAAAAGTAGGTCCGGAAGAAATGCTGGTCGGAAAAAATGTTGCGGAATTAATTGACGATAAATCCACCCTGCAAATGGGAATCGGAACCATTCCTGATGCGGTTTTGAAATGTCTTCATAATCATAAAGATCTGGGAGTACATACCGAAATGCTGAGTGACGGTGTAATTGATCTGATCCAGAATGATGTTATCAATAATAAATATAAAGGTTACAACGACAATAAAACCATTACCAGTTTCTGTTTCGGAACAAGAAAACTGTATGATTATGTAGACGATAATACGGTATTTTCTTTTGATGATGTAAGTACGGTAAATTTCCCGATCAATATCATGAGAAATAATAAAATGGTTGCCATCAATTCGGCGATTGAAATTGATCTTACCGGACAAGTTTGTGCAGATTCCATCGGAACGATGCAGTACAGCGGAATCGGCGGACAGATGGACTTTATGAGAGGAGCAGCATTAAGCGAAGACGGTAAACCGATTATTGCGATTACTTCAAGAACCAAAAAAGGAGTGTCCAGAATTGTTCCTTTCCTGAAACAGGGAGCCGGAGTGGTAACCACAAGAGGACATATTCATTGGGTTGTAACGGAGTACGGTACCGCTTATCTTTACGGAAAAAATTTAAGGCAGAGAGCTCAGGAATTAATCAGCATTGCGCATCCCGATGACAGAGAAATGTTGGAAAAAGCTGCTTATGAAAGGTTTAAGCAATAATTTTTTCAATATTTTACCAGATTTTCAGTTTCTATGTCCTTTCAAAAATGCACCTTCAATTTAACATAATGAAATAGTCGGAAAAATTAAGTTAAATGGCAGTATATTTGCTAAAGAGCTTTTAAAAACAGGACATTGAAAACGATATATAATTCGATAAGAGAAGAGGTTATAAAACATCCCAAAGTGAGAAATTCGGTTCTGGGAAATGTACAGGAATGGAAGCGAAGCCATTATATTATTCTTTCTGAAATCATTAAAGATGAACTTTCTGAGGCTGAAGAACTTAAAGGCGGAAAAAAGTTTGAAATTGGGAATACGATTTCCCATGTTACCCTTCAGCGTTTTTTTGAAAATGATTATCAGGACAAAACGCACAACGATCTCCGGTTTCTGAAAACACTGGATAAGATCTGTATTTTTCTGGGGTATAAAGATTTAAATGCCTACATCCAGTTTGTAAAGGAAAAAAGACAGGGGAATGAAGAAAACAACAACCAGAAGTTTTTCCAGATGGTGTATGATTACTGCGCTACCGTTTTTGAATTTTATAAACAGTTTCCGGATCATAAAACTGAACTCTTCAAAGATTTGGTTTTTAATGAATCTCCTTTTCTGGAAAGAGCATCGCACTTCAGCAAAGAATTGTGTGACAGGGATTTTCATCTGGTAACGAAAAATAACCGTTCGAATTATGAAGTATTCGATATCCATATCGTGACGGATGAACCGGACAAAAAAATTCTGGAATCTCAGGAATTCTGGAATCTTCTGTTCAAAGTAGGGACGGCAGGCGAAGAGCATTTTGTCAATCAGCTGAATACCCAAATTTATTTCATCCGCAAAATAGACAATGTCTGGAAAATATGGGATAATTATAATCCCGACGCAGGAAGATTAAACAATGTAAAATAAAGAAAGCCGCAGGGAAAACCTGTGGCTTCGTTTTTCGAAATATTTTTTTTTCATTTGTTAGCAATACAAATCTATAAACATTATTACCAAAACAATAAACTTAAGCATACTTAAATGAACTTTTCTTTACGATTATGTTAAATAAACCTAACGGGTGTTTGTTAATATTTTTCGTATTAGTAAGAAATTCGTAATTTGCATTCCCATAAATATAAAAGTAAAAATAGAATATGTCAACACTTACATTTGCCGAAAAAATTGCTCAGGCTGAGAATTTTTTACCCATCAACGGTACAGATTACATTGAGTTTTATGTAGGAAATGCTAAACAGGCTGCGCATTATTATAAGACCGCTTTCGGTTTTCAGTCTGTTGCCTACGCTGGTCCTGAAACCGGAGTAAGAGATCGTGCTTCTTATGTTCTTCAGCAGGGAAAAATAAGATTGGTACTTACAACAGGGCTAAAGTCTGATTCTCCCATCAATGAGCATGTAAAAAAACATGGTGATGGAGTGAAAATTTTGGCTCTTTGGGTGGATGATGCCTATTCTGCGTTTGAAGAAACCACAAAAAGAGGCGGAAAACCTTATCTTGAACCGGTAACATTAACAGACGAAAATGGTGAGGTAAGAATGTCAGGAATTTATACTTACGGAGAAACCGTTCATATGTTTATCGAAAGAAAAAACTACAACGGTCCTTTCATGCCGGGTTACGAAAAGTGGGAAAGCGATTACAAGCCTGAAGATGCAGGTCTTTTATATGTAGACCACTGTGTAGGAAATGTAGACTGGGACAGAATGATTCCAACAGTAGAATGGTATGAAAAAGTAATGGGATTTGTAAATATTCTTTCTTTTGACGATAAGCAGATCAACACAGAATATTCTGCTTTGATGTCTAAAGTAATGTCCAACGGAAACGGTTACGCAAAATTCCCGATTAACGAACCTGCAGAAGGTAAGAAAAAATCTCAGGTAGAAGAATATCTTGATTTCTACGAAGGTGAAGGTGTACAGCACATCGCGGTAGCTACAAAAGACATTATCCACACCGTAACAGAATTAAAAAAACGTGGTGTTGAGTTTTTATCTGCGCCGCCTGAAGCCTATTACGATATGGTTCCTGAAAGAGTGGGACACATCGACGAAGATCTTAAAAAACTTCAGGAACTGGGAATTCTTATCGATCATGACGAGGAAGGATATTTGCTGCAGATCTTTACAAAACCTGTAGAAGACCGTCCTACCCTATTCTTTGAAATCATCGAAAGACACGGAGCACAAAGCTTCGGAGCCGGAAACTTCAAAGCATTATTCGAAGCATTGGAAAGAGAACAGGAAAGAAGAGGAAACCTGTAATTTTATTTGTAATATTGAGTTTTGTCAGGATGAACAGTCTTGACAAAACTTTTTTTAAAAAACACATTAATATGAGAAAATTTTTAATTGGAATGTTATTTTTAGGAGCAAGCTTTGGATTAAAAGCGCAGTACGGTTCACTAAATGATATTCTTACCCGACTTGAAGAAAGAAAGGGAGTCAACCAGAATCTGGAAGCGGTAAACATTGACAATAAAAAGTTTGTTTTCATCAATGATGAAGCAGACCATACCGAAAGGGATTTTATTGTCATTAAAGGAAACAAAGCGACTTATGTAGAGGTTTTTGATGATAAAGCCACCGGAGAAAGCAGTTCTAATGTTTTTTCAGGGGATATCGTGAGAAACAAAAAGAACATCATTTCTTTAAGAGCTGATCTTCTGGAAAACAAAAAAGTTCCGATCCCGGTTACCAAAACGCTACTTTTAACAAGACAGGACAATATTCTGTACCTGATTGACGTGAACACAAAAGCAAGATGGATTGACGAAGAATCTTTTTCTAAAGTTAAAAACAAAACCAAATCTAAAAAGTAATATTTAAAGAAATATTACAACCAACAATTCTAACGGATTTATATAAAGTCCAAACTAAATTCTAAAATTATGAAATCATTTGTAGAATATTCATCAGATTCAGATTTTTCTATCCATAATATTCCGTTTGGTGTAGCGGTTTTCAACAAAGAATACATCGGATGCTGTACAAGAATCGGTGATCAGATTATAGATCTGGCAACGTTGTACGATTTAGGATATTTCGAAGAAATTGAAGGCTTTGGCGATAACGTTTTCGAAGCCTATACCTTAAATGAGTTCATCGAGCTTGGAAAGCCTGTAACGAATGCCGTTCGTTTAAAAATTCAGGAATTATTACAGGAAGGTTCTACTTTGTCAAAAGACGAAAAAACCATTGAAGAAGCTTTCTATGAGCTGGATCAGGTTAAAATGATGATGCCAGTTCATATTCCGAATTATACAGATTTCTACAGCAGCATTGAACACGCAACCAACGTGGGGAAAATGTTCAGAGATCCTGCAAATGCACTGCTTCCTAACTGGAAACATCTTCCGGTAGGTTATCACGGAAGAGCTTCCTCTATCGTAGTTTCAGGAACGGAAATCAACCGTCCGAAAGGTCAGATGAAACCCGCAGATGTGGAAAAGCCAATTTTCGGACCTTGCAAACAGTTGGATTTCGAATTGGAAATGGCATTCATCATCAATAAAAATACCGAAATGGGCGAAAGTATTTCCACCAAAGATGCTGAAGACGCAATTTTCGGAATGGTGGTTTTCAACGACTGGTCGGCAAGAGACATTCAGTCTTGGGAATACGTTCCGCTGGGACCATTTTTAGCTAAAAATTTCGGTTCCTCTATTTCGCCGTGGGTGGTTACTCTGGAAGCTTTAGAACCATTCAGAACCGCTTCTCCTACACAGGATCCTGAAGTTTTGGATTATCTGAAATTTGAAGGAGATAAAAATTACGACATCAATCTTGAAGTCTATCTTCAGCCTGAAAACGGAGAGCAAAACCTGATCTGCGAAAGCAACTACAAGCATATGTACTGGAACATGACGCAGCAACTGGCTCATCACACCGTAAACGGCTGTAACGTGGAAGTCGGAGATCTTTACGCGAGCGGAACTATTTCAGGAAGCGATCCGAAATCTTTTGGTTCCATGCTGGAATTAACGTGGAGAGGTCAGAATCCTATTCAGTTAAACAACGGAGAAGAAAGAAAATTCATTAACGATAACGATACCGTAACCATGAAAGCCTGGGCTGAAAAAGACGGGGTAAGAGTTGGTTTTGGAGAAGTTTCTGGCAAAATTATTCCTGCAAATTAATTATATTTAAACACTTAAGTATTTTTAAGTTAATAATATATCATAAATTTAAGTTCACTTTAGTTTTCTGAAAATCTATGATTTTCATTATCTTTCACTTTATGGTAACTCAAAAATTCATTAATGACCTTTCATATAAAATTGTTGGAGCTTGTATTGAAGTTCATAAACAGGCAGGACCAGGATTATATGAAGATGTTTATCATCAATGTTTAGAAAGAGAATTTGAAATTTTAGGTTTAAAATACAAAAGTGAACTTGAAATTCCTTTTTCATATAAAGGGAAATTAATAGATTGTAAATTAAAATGTGATTTTCTTATTGAAAATCTAGTTGTTTTAGAAATAAAGTCGGTTTCTGAAATTCACCAAATTCATAAAGCTCAAACGATGAACTATATGAATTTACTGAAAGTTCCAAGATCAATTTTGGTAAATTTTAATGTCATTAATCTTTATTATGAAGGTTATGAATCTTTTGCCTCAAAAATCTTCAAAACACTTCCCATAGAATGAAAATCGTAGATTTTCAAAAAACTAAGGTGTACTTCAAATAAAGGAAAATCTTTAAAACTAAATTAACTTAAGTGTTAAAAAGTAAAAATATGAAAACACTCATCCCATCAGAAATAACTCCCGTACAATTGCAGACAGTAATGCAGACAGCCGTTTCACCGCGTCCGATTGCACTGGCTTCAACGGTTGATAAAGACGGAAACAGCAATCTGTCGCCGTTCAGTTTTTTTAATATGTTCAGTACGATTCCTCCGATTTTGGTTTTTTCACCTTCAAGAAGAGTTCGCGATAATACGATCAAACATACGCTGGAAAATGTTCTTGAAGTTCCGGAAGTGGTGATCGGAACGGTTAATTTTCCGATTGTACAGCAGATCTCTTTGGCTTCAACAGAATATGAAGAAGGCGTTAACGAATTCATTAAATCCGGATTAACGATGAAAGATGCTGATCTTGTTCAGCCTAAATTAATTGAGGAATGTCCTGTAAATTTTGAATGCAAAGTTTTAGAAGTAAAATCTTTAGGCGATCAGGGCGGTGCAGGAAATCTGGTGATCTGTGAAGTTCAGAAAATTCATATCCGCGAAGAATATCTGGATGAAAACGGCAATCTGGATCAGGCAAAACTGGATATGGTGGCAAGATTGGGAAGCAACTGGTATTCCAGAAATACGGCAGACAATCTTTTTGAAGTTCCAAAACCTCTGGTAACGAAAGGAATCGGTTTCGATCTTCTTCCGGATGAAATAAAATTCAGCAGAATATTCACAGGAAACGACCTGGGAATGTTGGCGAATGTTGAAATCTTACCGGCAGGAAACTATCATTCCGACGAGAATGTTCATCTGGAAGCTCAGAAATTATTACTGGAAAGTAAAATTGAAGAAGCGTGGAAAATTCTGATTTATTAAGGGATTTATGAGAAAATATTTCTTCTTATTCTTGATATTGCTGGGTTTGCAGTCATGCTACTATCCGGTTAGAAAAGATTATGGAATTTACAGCAAATCGCTCGTATTTTCAAAAGATCAAAAATGGCTGATAAACAATATCAATACTACGGTTGATGCGCACCACCGGGAAATGATGACTGCAGAAACCATGAAATTGTTTACTCAGTTAAGTGAAGGAAAAGCCTATGATTTAAAGACAGCAAAATCTGAAAACTTAATCAGTCATGGTATTCCGTTCAGTCCGGAAACGGATGATCTGGAAGATCTTAAAAACAATTCCGATTTCAATTTTCTGGTGAATATTTATACTTTCAAAGTTAGAAACGGTTTAGACAATTCGATCGGTGTACAGTATGAATACAACAAAAATGAAACATTTGCGATGATGGATGTTTATGACATCAAAACATTGAAAAAAATCTACACCCTTAAAGCCTATTCGGAAGTTTCTGTAGAAAAAGGTGAGAAAGCAACGATCTTTACACCGTCCACTGAAATGATGACCATGAAGAACTTCAGAAGTCTCTTAAAATCGGTAAAAAAGAATGCTATACAAATGAATAAATAAAAAGGAGTGAAAAATTTCACTCCTTTATTTTTTTAAAAGCAACACTGAGAACGTCCGTTTACAGTGACGATTGTACCATAATCGTTTGGACATCCAGAAGCGATACAAGTACTGTCTCCATCGCTGAGATAGAAATTATAACATCCTACAGGCGGACAACTAGGTCCTTGCCCTACAATACTTTTTTTAGCTTCTCTGCTCAATTTTTTTAAATTTTTCATAGTGTACGATTTAGATTTGTTGATATCACTAATGTATGAAAAATTTTTAATTTGAATATTAATTATTTATAAATCCAGAAAAATCATATTTTCTCTTTAATGAACATAATGCATTTTTCCGTAACTTCATTAAGGTCTTTGGGCAGTTTTGGCTCTTCCCAAGGTTCTTTTGCCCCAAAAGTATGATTGGCTTTTTCAATAAGATACAGCTCAGAATTTGGATTCAGAATGTGAAGATGCTCTGCGCTTTTTACATTCACCGCCTCATCATCTGTCCCATGAATGATTAAATAATGTACTTTCGCCATCTCGGTTGCTCTTTCGACATCAAAACGGTGAAAATTATTTTCAAAATCTTCATAAAACTGATAATAATGAGGCATTTCCTGCTTTGTTCTTCCATTCATCACATAATACACTCCGGCTTCCTTCCATTTTTCGAAGGCATCGTTTTTCGGGAAACGATCCAGTGTATCTACACTTGCAAGGGTAATTAAACCGTTAATTCTTTCATCCTCAAAACTTTTTATGATTGAAATTCCTCCTCCCCTGCTGTGACCGATCAGGATAATCTTATCAGCATCTACATTTTCATTTTTAACGAAGTAATCAATCACGGTTCCCAGATCCGAAAGCTCTTTAGAATAATTATTATTTCCAAAAGCTTCAAGATCAGCAAATTGATGAGGATTTTCAACCGTTGTTCCGTTGTGCGAAAAATTAAATTTCACAAAGAAAAATCCGGCTTCCGCAAACTTTTCAGCCATAAGATTCCATGCGCCCCAGTCTTTGTAGCCTTTATAGCCATGAACAAAAATGACCAACGGTAGTTTCTCCCCTGTTTCCGGAAAAAAGGCATCGGCAAGAAAATCTCTGGTTTCAGGATTGGAAATAATGATATTTTGCTTTTTTGTGATCTGCATATTGTATTGTATAATGATTTATTAAAAAACTTTTTTGTCATTCCGACACAGCATTAATAGATGCGGGCATCGTTCAGGAAATTTATATTTAGATTCTTCATTCCACTATGCTCCATTCAGAATCATAATTTCGAAACAATCATTTTTTTACCTAAAAATAGTATAAATAGAAATAAACACAAAGGAATATCTTATTTTTGCCTTATGTTGGATTTAAGAAAGGTAACCGTCATGCGTTATATTCTGCCGCTTCGGGAGGGAGGTTCTCTTCCTGCTCTGGCAGAAGCAGATGATGATTTTAAATATGTTCTGAAATTCCGTGGAGCAGGTCACGGAGTAAAAATGCTGATCTCTGAACTGATCGGCGGAAAAATTACAGAAATTTTGGGATTGAAAATTCCCGAGCTTGTTTTTGTGAATCTGGATGTGGATTTCGGAAGAACCGAAGCCGATGAAGAAATTCAGGATCTTTTGAAAAATTCCGAAGGTCTTAACTTGGGACTTCATTATCTTTCAGGTTCCATTACTTATGATCCGAGTGTGAAGATCGATCCGCTTCTGGCTTCAAAAATCGTCTGGCTGGATGCGTTTATCACGAATATCGACCGCACTTTCAGAAACACGAATCTGCTGATGTGGCACAAAGAACTATGGATTATTGATAACGGAGCTTCTTTTTATTTTCACCATTCATGGCAGAATTTTGATGCTGCAGCAAAAACACCTTTTAAATATGTAAAAGACCATGTTTTGCTTCCACAGGCATCGAAGCTGGATGAAGCCGATCTGTTTGCCAAAGAAGTACTGAACGAAAAGGTATTCAGGGAAATTGTGAATATCATTCCCGAAGACTGGCTGCACTGGAATGATGCGGAAGAAACGCCGGAAGAAATCCGTGAAATCTATTTCAACTTCCTGAAGACCCGATTAGAACATTCTGAAATCTTTTTAAACGAAGCTAAAAATGCAAGAGGATAAAATCTACGAATACGCGGTAATACGATTGGTTCCGAAGGTTGAAAGAGAAGAGTTTTTCAATATCGGACTGGTGATGTTTTCAAAAAAAGAAAAATTCATTAAAGTGGAATTTTATCTCTGTCCGGATAAATTTAAGCTGATGCGAAGCAAAATCGATTACGAAGACGTGATCCAGAATCTGGAAAGCTTCAAAAAAATTGCAGATGGCGCAAAAGACGGAGGACCAATTGCACAGCTTGAAATCCCGGAAAGATTTCGCTGGCTGACTGCCGTAAGAAGTTCTGTGGTGCAGACTTCAAGACCTCATCCTGGGAAATCCAAAAATCTGGAAGATACTTTTGGTAGGCTTTTTGAGGAGTTAGTAAAATAATACGCTTCAAAAAAATATTCTATGAAATTTACGAATGACAATACTATATACAGGTTTTCCAAAAGCCTGTTTTTTATTTTTCTGCTCAGCTTTTTTACATTAGGCTATTCTCAGGGTCCGATCGAAGGAACTCCATCACCGCCAAGTGTTCTTCTTCCTGAAAAAACGGCTTTTTCAGAAAATATTACGTATAAAAATGATGCTTCCGGAAATCCCATCAAATTGGATCTGTACAAACCGAAAAATGCAGGTTCCGCAAAACTTCCGGTGGTTATTTATGTTCACGGCGGAGCATGGGCAAAAGGTGATAAAGTAGTAAGATCCAACAATTATATCGAAAATTTCCTTTTAAAACTTGTTGAAAAAAATTATGCTGTTGTAAGCATCGATTATACGCTTGTAAGCGAAACCGTACACTTTCCGCTGCCGATTCAGGATACCAAAGATGTGGTGAGATGGGTGCGAAAAAATGCTTACCAATACCATTTTGATCCCGATAATATCGGATTTTTCGGAGCTTCTTCGGGAGCGCATCTTGCTCTGATGGCTGCTTATACGAATGATAATGAATATTTGGGAAGCCCTGAATTATCTTCTTATTCGGCAAAGGTGAATTATGTGGTTGATAATTTCGGACCGACTGATATTAACAAACTTCTGCATACAAGACTGGGAAAAGTTCCGGTGTCTATTGTAGGTTTGTTCTTTAAACCTATTGTTGAGATCAGACAAAAACTGGTTTATGGAATTTCCGGGTACGATATTAATGATGAAAAAAGAAAAGCCATAGATTATCTGGAAACGGTTTCCCCGATCAATGAGACGGAAAACGGAATTCCAACCTTTATTCTTCATGGAAATAAAGATAAGGTGGCTCCCTTGAGTCATTCTAAAAAACTGGTAAAAAAGCTGAAAAAGCAAAATATAGAAGCTGAACTTGTAGTGGTAGAAGACGGAACACACGGTTTCGGAACGACTGATAAAAAATATATGGATCAGCTTACGGATGACATGATGCTTTTTATTGAAGCGCACAAAAAGTGAAAATAATAAAATTCGCTAATTTTACCCTAAAGTATTAATTTACCTAACAGTTTTTCTTATAAAAAACCACAATTAAAAATCTATAAACCAAGCGTTTAAATTTATTTCACTGGGAATATTCAGCTTATTTCTCACCCTATTTTTTTTTCTGTTGATTGCTAAAACAGTGCTGTTAGTAGAGGCTGCTATTTCTTTTGTTGTAAAGTTTAACTTCAGCATAGCACAAACTTCAATTTCTGTTGCAATAAGCGTGGGAGCAATATTAGTTAGCTTGACAATAAAATCAGGAAAATAAGAGCTAAATTTTACAACAAAACCGTCATTCGATTCTTTTGCCTGTACAATAAATGCCTGTAATTCTTCAAGATTAATAATTGTTTTACTTTTTTCTAAAAGTAATGATTTTTCTAAATTTTCTTTTAGCAAAGATTGAATGTTCCGAAACTTAATATAGAATAGATATGCAAAAATAATAAGAACAGTAAAAATGTAGGAAAAAGCTATATTTCTTATATCCTTTTGAGAATTCCTATTAAGATTAAAAAAATTAAAAAGTTTAAACTGGGTAAAAAAATTAACAAATAATAATACTAAAATAATTGTAGTAATTATTATTACATATTTAAAATCTTTTTTTTGTTGAAAAATAAATGGCAATGAAACTACAAGTGGAATATTATATAGATAAACCATAGACTCTTCTCCCCAATAAGAAGATCCAAAAAATATTTCTAATGCAAAAATTAAATAAAGCAAAAAAATTATACGCTTATTGAACCTTAAATTTGGCAAGTATAATCCTCCAATAATAATAAAACAAATAATAACCTTTACATAAAATGAATAAGATGGTCCATAAATGAAATCAATAATCATTAATACAGTCTCCTCAATAAGTACTAAGAAACTAAAAACATTAATTAATTTAAAATTTTCTTTATCTGAAAGATCTTTTAATTCAGATAAATCTAAATTTACAATTTTATGGAAAAAATTCATTTAACTATATGAAATTTAAAATCTAAAACCTGATGAAATTAAAGATATATTTTTGATAAAAACGAAATATAAATATAATAATTTATTTCTTAACAAATTATATTATTCAATAAATGTATGCCCCTCAAAAATGCGTAATTACTTAATCTCTACAGAATAATAGAACTTTTTCCACTTAGTGATCGTATTTCGGCTAAGTCTGAAATGTCGAGCTAATTCTGAATTATTTAACTTGTTTTTTACTTGGTAGTCAAGAATCTCAAAAATTGAACTCTTATCATATGATCGGTGGCTGTTGTTTATTTTATCTTTATCTGAAACATAATTTTCAAACAGTTTATCATTTAAACGAATAACATCCAAAGATGAAAGCTCCTTTTTGCATAACAGAAATAAACAATCTTTTTTCTTCTCGGGATATTTTTTTGTAATTATGTCTATGTAAAGACGCTTATAATCGGGGGTAATTTTATTCATGATTATTTTAACGAATTAATAAGAATATTAAACAGTAAATTCTAAACTGCATTTCTCAATCAATTTTTTCTTTATATTTAGAAATCCATTTATAAAGAGTTGTTTTGGGTATTCTATAGTCCTCAATTATCTGCTGACATGTTTTTTCTTTACTTTCGATAAGTTCTAAGACAAAATCAATAATTTCTCTTGTATAAAGGTGCTTACGAAATTCAGGAAGAGAGGTTTTCTTTATTAGACCACACACTATATCTTCACTAACAATAGCAGGAGGTGAGTATAAAATAAGGTGCTGACTATAGAGACGAAAAAAATCATATTTTAAAAGCTTACTCCATTTTAACAGATTGTCTACTGAAATATTCTCACTTAAATAGATATTTTGGACTTCCTCTTTATTACATTTAAAAAAAGTACAAATTCTATTAGTGTTTATTTTTAATTCTTTAACACGCTTTTCAATTAAAGAACCCACATGAATTTTTTTATAGTTCATAATTAAATTTACTTTAATCTTTTTTTTAAATTATTTATTTAATTTGATAATTGCCAATCACATTATTTAAAATAATACTCTTCAGAATCATTTTTTATTTTCAGTCAGAGCAAGTTTTGAAAGAACATGATTAATTTTTGAGTGAATCTTTGTGTTGTAATTTTCTACATTAAATTTTTTTTGTTCATTTTTTATTTCTCTGACCAAGTGAGGATTACTCATAAATTTTTTCATCGCTGTTTTCAATTCATATTTATCGAAATTTACAAGATAAGCCGTCTTTCCATGGTTCAACAATTCACTTACCCCTCCTACGTCTGTGCTTATGATAGGAATATTCAGAATAAGTGTTTCTCCTAAAGCAATAGGATAAGATTCATAACGTGAAGGCTGAATATAATAATCTGCTTTCCTGATATAAGGATAGGGATTATTACGGTTACCAAGAAGAAGAAAACTGTCTTCCAGCTTTAAAGCTTTCACTTTATTATTTAAATTTACGTTCTGACTTCCATCTCCAATTACAACGATGATGTGATCGTACCCCTCATTAATAAGTTCCTGATGTACTTCAATCAGAAGGTCATAACCCTTTTGGTATTCAAGTCTACCTACTGAAACGAAAATCTTTTTTTGGGTATCAAGACTTCTGTTGTTTATATCCGTAATTTCTAAAAGAGATTTTTCTAAAACATTTTTTTCGTCAAAAGTATTATGAATGTGTATTCCATTATATATTTTAACATCGAGAAACTTCTCAAATATCAGTCTTGTATGCAGAGAACCAAATATTGTAAGATCACATTTCTTCATCATTCCTGCAATTTTTTTTCCATAATCCTTACTGTGATGCCAACTGATGTCTGTGTGGAACCAATTTACTTTTTTTGAATTATTGAAAGGACTTCTTAAAAGATCCGGAAGGGATGAATGTGTTATAGCTATTTCAATATCTGGAGTTTCAAATAATTTTTTCTTAATAAGAGAAGGAAAAACTTTATACATCTGAATCTTTAAATTTCTAATCACAAGCTGAATAAAGCGTATAGGTTTTATAAAGCTCATTTCCTGTCTTCCTTTTGCCAATGCAGTTATTTTCACATCTTCAGGAATATCAACCAGAAGTTCTCCCTGATTAATCTGTAAAAGAACTGAAGGTTCAAATTTTTCCCTATCAAGATTCTTAAGTATATCAATCAGTACTTTTGGAACACCTCCCATTTGCATGGAACGTATTCTGAACATTACCCTCTTTTTCATCTTTGCTTATTTATACTCAAGGTAACTGTAGTTTACTTTTATCAGATTATCCTGACAAAAATGAAGTATAAATATATAATCTCCTTTACTAGTCTTTTTTATTTCATAAATCCACTTGTTAGATTTTTTTTTGATTAACTTATAATCTTGAAAGAATGATATAGCCTCAGGTTTTGTATTACCAATTAAAGCTTCATAATTATTCAGAACATCCTGTACAAGATGTTTTTTCTCTCCGATTCTTAGATCCCATAAATGTTTGTTATTATAGGAACAATAAAAGAGTCTGAAAATATCTATAATTTTATTGAAAAATCTCATAGCTTAATACTTAAAAAGTAAAGTACCCCTAACTCACCAGATGTTATATTTAGAATGATAAACTTTAATTCTCTCTAAAAACCAAATAGAGAAAAATAAATGGTATTTTTTGCAGATCTATTTAAAATAATCTCAATAGATAACACTTGATAACAATTATCACAGCTTTAAAAACTAAACTCTGTTTTACACAAATAAAACTGCTTATCAAAATACTACATTCAACATCAAGCACTTAAACTTATATCTTAATTGGCCTTTATCTGTTCTATTTTTAAATAAACTTTTGTTTGTGCACAATTAGCATCATTAGCTAAAGCAGTAGGGTTTGGGGCACCCATCATGAATTCTAAATTGTATATGGTTTGATCGGAAGTGTTGGAGGTAGTCCAAGTATAACGTCTGAATTCAGGGGCTCCATTGTAAACATCTTGATCTGCCCAACCGTAGTAAGACGTTAGGGATGTAACAGTAGATCCACTAGAAGGTATCGCATAAAATGCACTTGATTCAGGAGTAGCAGGAGATCCGTTATTGTTTCCATACCATTTTCCATCTCCAGGAATGACAGAAGCATTGCTGGCATAGCTTAAATAACCGTTAGTTATAAAATTATCTCCAAAATTCCAAATAATAGTTTGGTTTGTGCCTGTGTTATTTCGTATGGTGAGATCGGCATATTGTAATGCATATCCTTCTACTGTTCCAAGACGAACAGAAAATTTGCCGTCTGGGCTAGTAACTATTTTTTCATACACCTTATCATTTACTGCCCCGGGTGTAAAACCAGTATTGTCGATTATATAGTTCCCGTAATAAGCCAAAGGTCCCATCACTGCACTTACTTTATTTTCTACACTAGATTCTCCAACCTTTACTGTACAACTATAACTGGAAGGCATAAAAGGAATTAAAGAATTATTCATAAGGATATTAGTCATTACAGGAGAAGAACTGCTAGGAGTTCCAACCGCTTTAAAAACGAGATTTCCAGATCCGTATTCTAATTTATTCCCTTGTAAAGTAAAAGTTATACCATTAGCTACAACGGATGTACCTCCCGCATACGTACCACCATTTCCGTTTTCATAAGGCACTAACAAAGTTCCTGAATAAGCGACTCCTGATGTATAAGTAGATGGGGTTAAAACTGCTGCATCACAAAGTATATTGGTAATAATAGGCGCTTCCGCAGTAGAATTATCTAAAGTTCTCCATTCGGTTCCATTCCAAAAATAAAAACCGCTTCTAATAGTAGTTCCAGTATTAAAAACAATTAGACCAACAGGTTGGTTTGCAATATTATTATCCCCATCGGCATTTAAATCCATTGTTGCAGATGTAAGATTCATCCTTGGTAAAAGAATACCTTTATTTGTAGATTGTATATCTAACTTTGCATAATCGCTTCCAGAATTACTTCCAATCACAATATTATTACTAGAATTGGTATTTCCTACTCCATCTATCCATGAATCTTTACTAGAATCACCTGAAATGGGAACCCAAATACTACCATCCCAATAATGAAATCCTTTAGTAAAGCTACCGTTATTAGCTGTTAAATATACTAGCTGACCATTAATACTACCCGCTGATGCTAAATTATTTACACGGGGAACCAAAATCCCATCATTAGCAGTTACCGTACCATTGTGATTTTTCGCTCTGATATCTAACGTAGCTTCTGGAGTATTTGTATTAATACCTACTTGACTAAAATATACAGTACTGCAAGATAAGAACAAACTTATTTGAATCATTTTTTTCATAGCTTCCTTATGTTTAAAATTATTTTGGCTAAAAGTATTCTAAGAAAAACGGCAGAACAAAGAAATAGACATCCAAATATATCCATGGAGATTTATGGAGAGTAATAATCATCTGTTTTAGAACATAAAAACACACAAAATTCCCTTCATTCATCTTGTTTATATCCTTTGTGTAACAATTTTTTTGTTTATCTGAAAAACCAACTATTTGTCATCTTTAAGTTTAAAGATTTAAAGATTTTTCCGATAAATTCAATTCGCAATCCACAGATAATCTAAAAAAAATAATTAACCCAAACGTGTAATTTTGATTATCTAAATGTTAATTGGATTTTTTGCTGTTATGGATAATAAATTTTAACATAATTCACTATTTGCTAAAAATTAAATTTCAAAATTTACAATTTTCTATTATCACCTATTCGTATTCGTTATTATTTACAATTTCAAAGATAATTTTAACATTTTTTATCCAATGTTTTTAACTATTCGTTGCTATGCTTATCTAAAAATTAGAATTTAAACTAATTTCGTATGAAAATAAAAAATCTATTTTATGTTCCCGCATTTTGTTTTTTAGCATTATCCTGCAGTTCTTCTGATGATATTACGCAACCCTCTTCAGATCCGAACAGTACCGTTTCTACAACGGAAGCCATGTACTTTCCTCCTTCCAACAGTGATGTCTGGGAAACGAAATCTCTTTCTGCATTAAACTGGCATCAGGACAAAGTTCAGGATCTTCTGACGTATCTGGAAACCAAACATTCTAAAAGTTTTATGATCCTGCAAAATGGAAGAATTGTTATGGAAAACTATTTTTCGGGACATACTTCTACTACACCTTGGTATTGGGCAAGCGCAGGAAAAACGTTAACCTCAACAGTGACAGGAATTGCAGAACAGGAAGGATTTATCAATATCAACAATAAAGTTTCCACATACATCGGAACCGGTTGGACAAGCGCTCCCTTGGCAAAAGAAAATTTAATTACCTGCCGGAATTTACTGACGATGACTTCTGGTCTGGACGACAGTCTCGGAGATAATGTAAGTCCGGCAAATCTACAGTACAAAGCCGATGCGGGAACAAGGTGGGCGTATCACAATGTCTATGTAAAACTTCAGGATGTGGTTGCCGCAGCAACGGGACAAACATGGTCACAATATTTCAATGCCAAACTGAGGGATAAAATCGGGATGACAGGAAACTGGATTCAAAGTGGTGACAACAGTGTATATTGGAGTACAACCAGAAGTATGGCGCGTTTCGGACTGATGGCTTTAAACAACGGAAACTGGAACGGAACACAGATCATTAACTCCAATTATTTTCAAAGTGCGACGAATACTTCCCAAAGTATCAATTTAGCCTACGGTTATCTGTGGTGGCTGAACGGAAAGACAAGTTATCATATGCCGCAGACTCAGTTTCAGTTCAACGGAAAACTGATTCCGAGTGCGCCGGATGATATGTTTTGTGCTTTAGGTAAAAATGATCAAAAAATCTATGTCGTTCCAAGCAAAAAACTCGTCATCATCAGAATGGGTGATGCTGCAGACAATGTGAATCTTGCTCTTTCGGATTTCGATGATGTTTTGTGGCAGAAAATAAATGCAGTGATTAATTAAAGTGAATGGTCAATAATCAATTTGCTTCGCAGTTAATTTAACATGATTGAGATAGTCTTAATGAAAAAATTCACCATTGACTGCAAAGCAAATTCACCATTCATCTTAATTAATGGGTTCTTCATACAACTGACTTCCCCAAAACTGGATATCTCTTTCCGGAAGATTGGAATGATAAAAAATTTCTTTTACTTCTTCGATGATTTTAGCAACGGCTTCCGGATCGGTTGTTCGTATTCTGGTTTCGTGGTTGTCTTTCACGCCGCTTCCTGTGAAATTTAAAGAGCCTAAATAAGCAATTTCGTCATCAATGATATAAATTTTACTGTGAATGAAGGTTTTATTGGTAGAATTTCCGCTATTCGGAGAGACAAAAACCTTGAAGGGAAAAAGCTGTTTGTAGCTGTAATGGTAAACTTTTGTTTTTTTTATTTTTTTAACGATGGAATCTCTTATTAAAAACATTAAAATGACAATAATAAATCCGTAAGCAAGTTTAAAATTGTTTAAAAGATACATCAACGGAAGCAAAACCACGCCCAAACCGATCATGGCAAAAAGCAGGGTTCCGGAGAGGCTTACCAGATTGTCTCTGGTCTGTTTTGCCTTTTCGTCAACGTGTTTATTCTGAATAATCAGTTTGTGAATATTCTTGTCGTAGCCATAAAAATCTTCGATTTCATCGCTGGTAACCAATCTTATTTTAATCCCTCTGGAATGAAGATGAATCAGCTCTTTAATTAAAAAAGGAGAAAGATAGGGAGAAACAATTTTCACATTTCTCTGAGCATTTCTGATATCCTGCATCATTTTAGCTCCTGCACTTTTTCCTATATAAATATCACAAACCGCATTGTTGTAAAACATACCCATCGTTCGAAATCATTTTATTTTCGCCCCAAAGAAAGAAAAAATAAAAAACTTTGCAAAATAATTGGGAGAGAAGTTGGGAGTTAGAAGATGGAAGATAGAAGTAGGGAAGCTGGAGGATGGAAGTTTAAAATCTACATGCACATTTATTAACATCAAATCTTCCCGCTTCCCGCTTCCAACCTACTCCATCCATCTTCCATCTTCCATCTTCTAACCTCCTACCTCCATCCTATCTCCTGCCCTTTTCCACTCTTTTCATTTCGTTGATGAGCAAAGGAAAAGCGGGTTGCGCCATTCCGCCGTGATCAAAACCCTGAAGTTCGTATAAAGTGGTTTCTTTATGACCTTTCAGCTTCATCATTCGCGCCATATAAGCGTTTTCTTCATATCTTCCGAGCAGTTCTTTCTCGCGGTCTCCGGTAATTAATAACAATGGCGGTGCATCTGCTCTGATGAAATGCAGCGGTGCATATTCGTCAATTCTTGCATCCAGCTCATCAATTCCTTTTTCTTTTCTTGTGGTAAAATGAGAGATCATCTGTCCGCTGAAAGTGATAATTCCGGCAAATTTATTGGCATCAATTCCGTATTTGTTCAGGTACATTTTATTTAAAACTACCATAATGGCAAGATAACCTCCCGCAGAATGTCCTGAAATAAAGACAAGATCTTCATTTCCTCCATAATTTTTAATATTCTTAAAAACCCATGCTGTTGCTGCGGCTGCATCTTCAATGTATTTCGGAGCATTAACTTTCGGAGAGAGTCTGTAATTAACTCCAATCACTGCGATTCCTTTATTTTTCAGCCCTTCCGGAATTTCCTTTTCACCTCCGGTTAATCCTCCGCCGTGAAACCAGATCACCGTAGGAAAATTTTTCACATTTTTCGGAATATAAATATCCAGCACGCATCTTTCATTGATGTAAGCATCGGATTTACTGTTTTTTTCATCGTAATAATGGATATTATTTTCGGTGCGGTATTCCTGAGAAAAAAGCGGGGTGGAAAACAGGGTAAGAAGTAAAAATAGCAGAATCCTTTTCATTGTAAAACTTTTATGGTTTAAAGATACAAATTGTCTTTTTACCCAAATAAAAAATGAACCCGGAAAAGCCGGATTCATTTCAGATTGAGAATTAAAAAAATTACTTAAAAAATTAAAGTTAAGTCTTGAGAATACATATCTTCCGTTCTGCCCAAACTGTGAAGTCGATCTTGAGTAAATAAACTGATCGTTATTGGAAGAAGCAGGAAGGTTTTTCGTTGGGTAAATATCAAACAGGTTATTGACACCAACGGTAAGTCCTATATTTTTGGTAAACTGATAAGCAAGAGAAACATCGGTAATGATTTTATCTGTAATTTCCTGATGTTCGTTCGGAGAAATGACACCGTCTCCGTTTGCATCGATAATATCGGCGCTCGTTACCTTTCCGAAGTAGGTATTTCTAAGATAGAAAATGGCATTTCCCCACGTAAGCTGATTGGATAAGCTGGCTTTTACTCTGGGAACTGCTTCTTCCAGATACACTCTTGATGCTTCGGAAAAATAAACATTTTCCAGATTTGAAGACTGTAATAATCCGGATGAATGGATGGCTCCGACTTTTCTGGTCTGGTTAAGATTGACTGCAAAATTATTATCCAGTTTGATGTTGGAGAATTTTGCATTATGCGCAAGGACAATATCCAATCCTCTGGTTTCCGTATCTATTGCGTTGGTAAAAAGCTGTACGGCATTTACTCTTTCGGCATCGTAAATCAACTGCGTTGCCGGAGAAACGGCAGATCTTGCAAACTGACCGGTAAGCAGAATTCTGTTATCAATTCTGATGAAATATCCGTCTGCAGTAAGCGTAAGTTTTGCCGAAGGAATTTTATAGGTAAATCCTACACTTGCTGATTTTGAAGTTTCCTGTTTCAGACTTGGTATTTCCAATGAATTGGCAACTTTTGAATCGTTGCTGAATGTTCCCACTTCCAGAAGCTGTCCGTTTGTAAACAAGGTTGACGTTACATTATAATAAATCTGATGAATGGAAGGCGCTCTGAATCCTGTAGAACCCGCAAATCTGAAATTAAGGTCTTTATTTACTTTGATTCTTGAAGCCAGTTTATAATTGAATGTAGAACCGAAATCTGAATAATTTTCATATCTCACGGCTGCATCTGCCAATAACCAGTTGGTAAAATTGAATTCAACATCTGCGTATCCCGCAATTGCCTGCCGGTTTTTATTTACTGCGTTTTCTGGTTTAAATCCACTGAAAACCTGAGAACCTCCCGGAAGTGAAGCGCCGAAAAAGTCGGTCGGACGAACTGTATTTCCGGTCCAGAGATTTCCGGAAACATCATACGTAGCGTAAGATGCTTCTTCTCCTGCTGTTATTTTGAAATTTTCGTAACGGTGTTCTACTCCAAAGGCAACGTTGATTCCGCTCCAGACATCATATTTCTTTGAAAAATCTAAATTGATTGTATTTTGGGAAAATCTTAGACCTCCTGCATCAAATTCATTCGGAGAATTAAATCTTAAAGAAGTATTTCCGGTATTTTTAATATCATAACTGAAAGAATTCTGTCCGAAAGTATTGCTGAAATCGATATTCCAGCCTTTCCAGTCTCCTTTAATTCCAGCGGACAAAGAAAGATCCTGAATGTCTGTTCCAATCTGCGGCAGATAACCGTTGGGATACAATCCTGTAAATGTTCTGCTTTGGTTGGGTCTTCTGAAAAATCCTCCCGAAGTTCCGTGTCTGAAGCTGTATCCGCCAAAAGTATAAACTTTCCAGTTGTCGTTCAGCGGAACTTCTACATTGGCAAAAAGCTGATGATTATTCAGTTTAGACTGTCCCACCTGCATATTGAAATCTTTTCTGGACAAACCTCTGTAAGCCAGCTCCTGATCCGTCACATTCGTATTTAAAATTCCCTGTAATGCGGAAATTGTATTCGCCGACTGAATCTGGTTCTGCAACGTCGGAGAAAAATAATTGACTTCCTGCGCATACTGATGAATATAATTGATGATCTGTTGGGAATTCGGAGTATTGTTAATATTCGTGAAAAGAGATGAAAGATTCACGCCGTTATTTAAAGCACGCTGTTCGATCGCGTTATAAGCATTGAAAATGTTTCCGCTTTCTGTTCCCGCTCTGTAGGTAGGATTTCTGAACTGGGATGTCCATGTAATGTTATAAAATCCGCCTTTCTTCCCGATTTTATTTCCGTAGTTAAGATCCACCTGAATATTCTGTCCGTCAAAATCTCCTGTATGATCGTTGGCTGTCGGGGTAAGATTTCCGCCGTAGCTTATTTGTCCCGCCAATTTTCCGGTATCTCTTTTCAATCCTAAATTGATGACTCCGGCAATGGCATCCGAACCGTACTGCGCAGAAGCACCGTCTCTTAAGACTTCAATTTTATTAATGGCAAAAGACGGAATGGCATTAAGATCGGTTCCTACTGTTCCTCTTCCGGGAGATCCGTTTACATTGACTAACGCGGAAGTGTGTCTTCTTTTTCCGTTTACCAGAACCAAAACCTGATCGGGACCCAACCCTCTGAGCTGTGCAGGATCCAAATGATCGGTTCCGTCTGCATTGGTTTGTATGGTTGATGTAAACGACGGTGCAATAAAATTAAGGATTTGTGCGACGTTTGTTTGCGGTAAAATAACCGAAGATTCTTTGATATTGAAAACGTCCACCGGAACCGGGCTGTCTACTTTAGACCTTGCTCCGCCTCTTGATCCTAAAATAACAACTTCCTCTAAGTTGTTTGTTTTTACTGTATCTTTTTCCTGTGCGTACGCAAATGTTCCCAGGAAAAATAATACCGATGCCGAGAAAATAGTTTTTTTATTCTTCATACATTCCTCACTTTAAATTCATGTTTTAAAAGTGCAAATGTAAATTATATTTATTAGTCTACAAAATTAATAGACTAAAAGAATATAGAAAATGAATATTATCATCTTCTATTTTTTAAAGTTGAAATGAATTTTAAATCTTAGTGAGTTTCGCGTATTTCAGGATAAGATTTTTCTCGCCTTCATGCTGAAAGACTACTTTGGCTTTGATATTCTGAGGATCAGTTCCGTCGAGGAAAGTTACTTCTCCGATTCCGAAACGGTCGTGTCTTACTTTATCGCCCACTTCAATATCCTGAGAAGAAGCTCCGCTCGGATTGATTATTTTTGCCGTACTTACAGGTTTCAGTTTGCGTGGTTCTGCAATCGGTTTTGAGCTGTCGCTTCTTTCGATGGTTTTCTTTTCCACCTTTTTGAAGCTTCTCATTTCCGATGGATGTTCATCAAAAATATTGGATTTGATGCCCGAATTGTTGATAAAACGTTTTTCAATCGCAGGATTTACAAACTCGATATATTCTTCATCAATTTCACTTAAAAATCTTGAAGGTTCCGCATCGGTAATTTTCCCCCACTGGAAACGTGAAACGGCATAAGAGAAAAACACCTGCTTTTCGGCTCTCGTTAAAGCAACATAGAAGAGACGTCTTTCTTCTTCCAGATCTTCTCTTGTGGAAGAACTCATAAAGCTCGGGAAAAGGTTTTCTTCAAGCCCTACCAAATGTACAACCGGAAATTCAAGACCTTTTGAAAGGTGGATCGTCATTAACGATACCATATCCTCTTCATTGTTTTTATCCTGCGTATCGGCAGAAAGGGCAATGTTTTCAAGGAAATTCGGTAAACTCGGATCTCCGTCTTCCAACTGCATCTGTTCTTCAATGAATCCCTGCATTGAGTTCATTAATTCCTGAACGTTTTCTACACGGGAAATTCCTTCGGGAGTCTGATCGTCTTTTAAAAATTTAATCAGTCCGCTTCGTTTTGCCACTTCCATTGCAACACTGTACGCGGTTTCCGTTTTCAGCAGTACCTGAAATGCTTTGATCATCGACCAGAAGTCGTTCAGTTTGTTCAAAACCCCGTTGTTTAAGCCTAAATGCGGCGCATACATCGGTAAATTATCCAAAACTTTTGAAACGGCAACATTCTGTGCATCTGCAAAAACAACCAGTTTATTCTGGGTGGTTTCTCCAATTCCTCTTGCCGGATAGTTGATGATTCTCATCAAAGCTTCAGAATCGTTTTCATTGACTAAAAGTCTCAGATAAGCGATGAGATCTTTTACTTCTTTTCTTTGGTAGAAAGAGAGTCCTCCGTAGACTTTGTAAGGAATATTTTTTCTTCTCAGTGCATCTTCAAAAGCACGCGTCTGAGAGTTAGTTCTGTATAAAATGGCAAAATCGCTGTATTTTCTCTGCTCGCGGTTTCTGGTTTCCCAGATGTTTCCGGCTACGAAATTCGCTTCATCGGCATCGGAAAGGGAACGGTATACTTTAATCTTTTCTCCTTCTTCATTTTCGCTGAAAACATTTTTCTTGAACTGCTGAAGGTTTTTAGCAATCACTACATTTGCTGCGTTCACAATATTCTGGGTAGAACGGTAATTCTGCTCCAAAGCTACCGTCATTGCATCCGGATAGTCTTTTTTAAAGTTCAAAATATTGTAGATATTCGCGCCACGGAAGGAATAGATTGACTGTGCATCGTCTCCCACGACACAAATATTTTCAAATTTTGAGGCTAAAGCTTTAACGATAAGATACTGAGAATGGTTCGTATCCTGATACTCATCCACAAGAATGTATCTGAATCTGTCCTGATATTTTGCTAACACTTCAGGGAAACGGGTTAACAATTCGTTGGTTTTTAACAGCAAATCGTCAAAATCCATCGATCCGTTTTTGAAGCACTGCTCTACATACCGCTGGTAAATCTGCCCGATAAATTTCATATTGGCTTTTTCATCGGCTTCCATCAATTCAGGATTGTTGAAATAAGCTTTTACGGTGATGAGATTATTTTTGTAGGTAGAAATTCTTGCCTGAACTTTTTTGGGTTTATACAGATCGGCATCAATATTCATGTCTTTCAACACTTTTTTGATGACATTTAATGCATCCTGCTGATCGTAAATGGTAAAATTGGAAGGATATCCCAAATAATGTGCCTCATTTCTCAGAATTCTTGCAAAAACAGAGTGGAAAGTTCCCATCCAGAGACTTCTTGCATTGCTCTGTCCCACTACTTTTGCAATACGTTCTTTCATTTCTTTTGCTGCCTTATTGGTAAAGGTAAGCGCCAAAATATTAAAAGGATCTATTCCGTTGGTAATGAGATGGGCAATACGCATGGTAAGTACACGCGTTTTTCCGGAACCCGCTCCTGCAAGAACCATTAATGGTCCCTGTAATGTGGTAACGGCTTCGTATTGTGATTCATTCAGTCCTTTCAGATAATCCTCCATGCTGCAAAAAATTTTTGGGAACACAAAATTAGTGTATTATATGGAGAATTCAAATTTTGGATTTTGATGTTTCAAGAAAATCTGTTTTTATTTGATATACGTTCTCACGCGGGAAATCATATCTCCCATATCGAAAGGTTTTGCGATAAAATCGTTGGCTCCCGCATCGAGCGCAGACTGCTCCAGTCCTCGGCTTGCGGACATGATAAGCACCGGAATATCTTTTAAATTTTCATCGGCTCTTATGGTTCTGCATATATCTCTTCCGTCTTCTCCTGAAAGCCACATATCCATGAGGATAACATCCGGTTTTGGCTGTGTATTCAGTGCATCGAGCATATCCGATCCTTTATAGAACTTGGCAACAGTAAGTCCTTCAAGCTCCATCATCATTTCAATAGAATCAACAATTGCAGGACTATCATCCAAGACTAAAATTTGTGTAGACATGTTTTATATTTTAATTTTAGGTATTTCGAAGCAAAAATCAGACCCCTTTCCTTCTACGGAGTGAACATAAATTTTTCCGCCTGTCCTTTTGATGATTTCCGAGGAGATGTAAAGTCCTAATCCTAAACCCGGAAAGGTATGTTCTTTTGTTCCGCTTACCCGGTAATATTGCTCAAAAACTTTATGCTGTTTGTCTTCCGGAATTCCGATCCCGAAATCTTTGACACTGAAATTAATCATGTCGTCTTTTATCTGGGTAGAAACCACAATTTCATCTGCATCAGGAGAATATTTAATGGCATTACTGATGAGGTTGCTCATTACCTGAGAAATTCGGTGTCTGTCTGCGGTTACTTTTCCAATCTCACTTTTATTGAATATAATTTTGTGTCTCGCCGTCATCTGCTGTTCCACAATAACGTCTTCCACAAGCTGATCAAAATCAAACTCAGACTCATTGAGCTGGATCTGTCCTTTCTGAATTTTGGTAACATCCAGAAGATCATTCACAAGCTCCGTCAGTTTATCAATCTGATCGTTCATTCTCTTTGCCACCTCCGCATTTTTATAATCGCCCTGTTTGTTAAGATTCATTTCAATAAACTGGGTGTAGAGCTTTAAACTGGTAAGCGGTGTTTTAAGCTCGTGACTTGCGATGCCCAAAAAATTATCTTTCTGGGTCTGCAATTGCTTGAAATCATCTATATCGGTGAAGGTTCCGATCCATTGGTTTATTTCTCCGTCCGGATCAAAACTGGCTACTGCTCTTCCCAAAAACCATCTGTAAACATCCGGATTCTGAGGATCTGAAAATTCGTATTCCACTTCAAATGGTTTTCCTGTGTTTACACTTTCTTCCCAGATTTTTATAATATTCGGATAAACTTCGGGTCTTATGACTTTTTTAATGGCTTCATTGGCATCTTCTTCTTTGCTGAAATTCATGTATTTGTACCAATTATCGTTCATATAGGTTATTTTGCCATGTCTGTCGCAAGTCCAGACAAACTGAGGCATAGAATCTGCCAGATCACGGTATTTTCTTTCACTTTCCTGTATTTCTTTTCTGGCTTTTACAAGATCTGTAACATTCACTGCCATATTAAGAATCGCATACACTTCCCCATTGGAATTTTTAAGCGGTTTATAAGAAAAGTTATAGTAAAAAGTCTGAAGTTTACCGTCTACTACAAGATCTGCACGGTCTTCTGTCGCGGAGTAGGTTTTTCCTGTTTTAAAGATGTCTTTTAATAAGCCTATAAATGGCTGTCCTTCGAGTTCGGGAAGTGCATCTTCAAGCTTCCTGCCTATCACGGAAGCATCTTTACCCCACGTTCTCAGCATTTTGTCGTTGGCAAGTTCTATGTATAAATCTTCTGAGCGATAAATGGCTGTGGAATAATCTGATTGTCTGATGAGGTCTTCAAAACGGTACTCACTTTCTAAAAGTTTTTTCTCGGAAATAACGTGTTCTGTAACTTCTGTGGCTACAACACTTACCCCGATAACTTTATGTTCATCACTGTAAACGGGTGCATAGATAAAGTTGAAAAAATGTTCTTCGTAGTTGCCAAATTTTTCCAGAAAAACAGACCATTTGTTTCCTTTGAATATTTCGCCTGTTTTGTACACATTATCTAAAATTTCAAAAAGTCCCTGCGATTTTATCTCCGGAAGGGCTTCAAACAGGGGCATCCCGATTACCGAAGCATCTCTCCCCCAAAGATCAAGAATCTGCTGATTGGCATTGTTTATTATGAAATTTTCTCCCATCAGCAAAGACATCGCAACGGGAGCCTGGCTGAATAAGGTAACTAAAGATTCTAGTGAGATATTCTGGTCTAAAAAGTTTTTCATCACGACAATGATTTCTTGTTTACAAAAGTAGTTGTTATTCTAGACTTTCACTGAAAATATGATACCACTTTTTAACATAATATAATTTTATTCCAGAGAAATACTTTTAAGGCTAATTTTATTTTGATAATAATGTAACAAATAATGTATTTTTGGAACTAATTGACAAAACAATTTCTACTTTATGAAAAAGCGACTTCTTTCTGTTGCTGCAGCGGCTTTCTTCGGAATGGCCCTTAATGCACAACAAATTAAATTCGAAGAGTATGACTTACCAAATGGTCTTCATGTAATTCTTCATCAGGATAACTCGGCTCCGGTTGTAACAACGGGGGTAATGTACCATGTGGGTGCAAAAGACGAGGTAAAAGGAAGAACAGGTTTTGCTCACTTCTTCGAGCATCTTTTATTTGAAGGAACACCCAACATCAAAAGAGGTGACTGGTTTAAAATCGTTTCTTCAAACGGGGGACAAAACAACGCCAATACTACGAACGACAGAACGTATTACTATGAGACTTTCCCATCCAACAACGAGCAGTTGGGACTTTGGATGGAGGCTGAAAGAATGCGTCATGCTGTGATTAATCAGGTGGGTGTAGATACTCAAAGAGAGGTTGTAAAAGAAGAAAAAAGATTGAGAATGGATAACCAGCCTTACGGAAATCTTTTCACAACAGTACAGAAAAATTTATTTACCAATCACCCGTACAACTGGCCTACAATCGGTTCTATGGAGGATCTTAATGCTGCGAAATTAGAAGAGTTTCAGGCATTTTATAAAAAATATTATGTTCCAAACAACGCTACTTTGGTAGTAGCGGGAGACATTAAGCCTGAACAGACTAAAAAATGGATTAAGGAATACTACGGAGGAATTCCGAAAGGAACGGTTTATCCGAAAGATTTCCCGAAAGATGCTCCTATTACTCAGGAAAAAGAAGTAACGGCTACAGATCCTAATATTCAGCTTCCTGCTTATGTATTTGCGTACAGAACGCCGGGTAACAAGGAGAAAGATGCTTATATCTTAGATATGCTTTCTTCTTATTTAAGCAGCGGTAAATCTTCTGTTTTATACAAAAAATTAGTGGATCAGGATAAAAAAGCGCTTCAGGTACAGGCTTTCAACCAGGGTCTTGAAGACTACGGTATTTTTGCATTCTTTGCGATCCCGATGGGACAAACCACAAAGGCTACTTTGCAGGCGGACATCGATGCAGAGATCAAAAAACTGCAGACGACTTTAATTTCTGAGGAAGATTATCAAAAACTTCAGAACCAGTTTGAAAACCAGTTTGTAAATTCTAATTCCAATATTCAGGGGATTGCTGCTTCACTGGCAACCAACCACGTTTTGATGGGCAATACAAACCTGATTAACAAAGAAATTGATATCTACAGAAGCATTACAAGACAGGATCTTCAGAATGCGGCTAAAAAGTATCTTAATTCCAACCAAAGAATAATCATCAATTACGTACCTGAGAAAAAGTAATCTACCGGTATTTAGGTTAAAATGATTATTAAAAATTAAATTTTTACAAATGAAAAAGCAATTAACATATATAGCTGCAGCATTTTTCTTCGCAGGAATGGTTTCAGCACAAAAGATAGATCTTAATGCAATGCCAAAACCGGGACCTACTCCTGCCATTAACATTGCAAAGCCAAAAACTTTCCAGCTGAGCAACGGACTTACGGTAATGGTGGTGGAAAACAATAAACTTCCAAGAGTAAGCGCAAGTCTTAGCATGGACAGAGCGCCTTATTATGAAGGAAGTGTAGCAGGCGTAAGCGAAATCATGGCGGAACAGTTCGAAAACGGAACCACCAACATGAGCAAGGATGAATTCAACAAAAAAGTGGATTATCTTGGAGCGAACTTAAACTTTTCTTCTAACGGAGCTGCGGCAAATTCCCTTTCAAAATATTTTCCTCAGGTATTGAGCTTAATGGCAGATGCGATCATTAATCCAAAATTTTCTGCTGAAGAGATCCAGAATTCTAAAGACAGAGCGATTGAAGGATTAAAATCTGAAGAGAAAAATGCGTCTTCGATTGCTTCAAAGGTTTCTAACGCTTTAATGTATGGTAAAAATACATCAAGAGGAGAATTTGAAACAGTAGAATCAATCAACAAAATCCAATTGGCTGATGTACAGAATACGTACAAAAAATATTACGCTCCGGACAATGCTTATCTGGTAATCGTTGGAGACGTAAAATTCGATCAGGTAAAACCAATGGTTGAAAAAGCATTCAGCGGATGGAAAAAAGCAAATACTCCGGTTTCTCCTTTAGAACCAGCTTCTAATGTTGCCAAAACGGAAATTAACGTAGTGGATGTTCCTTCTGCAGTACAGTCTGTGGTTTCTTTGAACAACCTGAACACGCTGAAAATGAAAGATCCGAACTACTTCCCTGCAACCATTGCAAACTATATTCTTGGAGGTGGCGGTGAAGCGAGACTTTTCATGAACCTTCGTGAGAAAAACGGATTTACATATGGCGCTTACTCTAATCTTAGCGCAAGCAAATATTCTCCGCAATTCTCGGCAAGTGCAAATGTAAGAAATGAAGTTACGGATAAAGCGGTAAAGGAATTCATGAATGAACTTAACGCGATTTCTACCGTAAAGCCTGAAGAACTTGCAAATGCAAAAGCAAAACTGAAAGGTTCTTTCATCATGTCTCTGGAGCAGCCTGCAACCATTGCAAGATTTGCTTTAAACCAGAAAGTACAGGATCTTCCTGATGATTTTTATACCAATTATCTGAAATCTATTGATAAGGTAACAGCCGCAGATGTTTCTAATGCTGTAAAATCTACCATTCTTCCTAACCAGAGCAGAATTTTCATTGCCGGAAAAGCATCTGACATTTCTGAAGGTCTGGAAAAATTAGGATATCCGGTAAAATATTTTGATAAAGAAGCAAATCCTGTAGCAAAACCAACAACACAGAAAGTGGATGCCGGAGTTACTGTTGCTTCTATTGCAGATAAATACATTAACGCTATCGGAGGAAAAGCAAACATCGATAAAGTTTCTTCTTACACGGTAAATGCTTCCATGTCTATGCAGGGACAGAATATCGACCTTAAAATGATGAAGGCAAAAGGTGGAAAAGAGCTTACTATGGTTACTGCAATGGGACAGACTGTTCAGAAGCAGGTATTTGACGGTAAGACTGGTTATTCTGAGCAAATGGGGAATAAAGTGGATATGAAGCCTGAGCAAATTGCTGAAAAGCTTAAAAATACTGAACTTTTCCCTGAGGTTGGTTTTGCAAAATCTGCTGACTACAAGCTTGCAGGAATTGAAAAAATCGGCGGTGAAGATTCTTATGTTGTAAAAAATGGAGATACTACTTATTATTACAGCGTAAAAACAGGTCTTAAAACCGGAGAAACAAAAACAGTAAAAGCAATGGGACAGACAATGACTGTTCCTACAACATACTCAGATTACAAAGATGTGGCAGGCGTAAAAATGCCTTACACCATTACGGTAAGCCAAATGGGAATGGACATGACGATGAACGTAAAATCTTACGAAGTGAATCAGGCTAAAGATTCTGATTTTAAATAAAACATCCTGTTTTTACAGAAAAAACGGCAACAGTTGTTGCCGTTTTTTATTTTTGTTAACATTTATAATATCTTTCTTTGTCATTCGGTAAAAAAAGATTAAATTTGCCCATTCAAAAAGATATCAAATTAATGGATTCTATATTTATACTATTGATGGTTCTTATTATGATCGCCAGTATTTTACTGGTTATCATCGTTATGGCTCAAAATCCTAAAGGAGGAGGTCTTTCCAGTACTTTCGGAGGAGCATCTTCTGCTCAGTTTGGAGTACAGAGAACCAACGACTTTATGGAAAAAGCAACATGGACTTTAGGAGGAACAATTATTGTTCTTATCCTTTTAAGCGTTGTAATTACAGGTAAACCTTCAGCAACAGCTCCGGTTCAGACGCCTGCAAAAAAAGAAGCTCCGGCTAAGCAGTCTTCTGCTCCTGCTTCAGCAACAACTCCGGTTCAGACTCCTGCACCAACGAAGTAAGCAAATCTTATTTTTACATATAAAAAGCAACTCTGTCGAGTTGCTTTTTTGTTTTTATGATAAACTGATTTAAGTTTAATTAGTTCTGAAAGAATTCCAGTAATCATTCTGATCTTCTCCAAAAAGACAGTCTATAAAAGAATCCAAAGACATCTTATATAAAATTTTCTGATCCATTTCTTTACAATCGGTTGCAAAAAATTCAGGATTGAGCTGAATATCTTCCCGATCAATCACCAGAATATTTTCAGGACAGTAAAAAGGATAATTTTTGATATCCGAATTCGTGGTAATTAATTTTCTTCCCGAGGCCAATACCTCAAAGGTTCTTATTGTTAAGCCATTCTGGAAAGGTTTATTAATATCCAGCACAGATTTTGTTTTTTTGTAAAAATCGATGATCTGATGGTGATTCAGCTTATCAAAACTTACTTTTGTAATGTCAAACTGCTTCAGGTTTTTATCAATCATCTTTTTCAGTCGGAATGCGATTCTTCCCATTGCATAGTAATAAAAGTAAGATTTCAGATTCAGCCGATCTGCCATTACTCTGATCTTTTCTCCTACAATATAACGATCCGTATGAGCGCTTCCGATAAAAACAATGTCATATTCCGGTTTTTGAGAATACTGTTGTAAACTTTTATATTCATCAACATAAAACAAAGGTCTGAAGCTTATGTTATATTTTACCGAATCATTGTATTCAAACGTAAACTTTTTGTCGAAATATTTAAGATTTTCAATCAGATTGGGATATTCCGTCAATGGATCAAAATTATAGTAAATCATTTCCATTCCGGGATTATCATTCTTTATTTTTTCAAGAAAAAAAACAGGAATGGCTTCTCCTTTTATCAGGAAGAAATAATCGTATTTTTTGCCTTTAATTTCGTCAAGAATCCGGTTATAATAATTGTTTATTTTAAGATGGTAGAATCTTTTATTAAGACGGATAATACCCTTCGAAAAATTGGAATTGGAAGGTCTTTCATCATAAAAATCCACTTCAGCGCCCAGTTCAGAAAGTCTTTTTGCTATGGCTCTTTCATATTTAAAAAAACTAACCGACAGAAAAAGTATTTTTTTGTCTTTTAAACTGATCATTTTAAAAGTCCTTTTACTTTCATTTCTTCCAGAGATTCTTTGAACTTTACATCCTGAATATTCTGTTGCAGAACCCAATGGGTAAACTTAGACATTCCTTCTTCAAAAGATATTTTTGGCTGAAAATTTAATTTTGATTTAATCTTGCTGATGTCTGCAAAATTATGTCTGATGTCTCCCAGACGAAACTGCCCGGAAACATTAATTTCAAAATCGACATTGTAAAATTTTCTGAAATTTTCCGCTACCGTAGTTACTGCGGTAGAAACCCCTGTTCCCACGTTGAAAACTTCGCCGTTCGCTGCATCATTTTCAATACAACGAATTGTTGCTTCTACGGCATCATCCACATGAATGAAATCTCTGGATTCGTTTCCGTCTTCAAAAACATTAATATCGTTTCCGTTAAGAATCTGGGACGAAAAAATAGATAAAATTCCTGTGTAAGGATTTAGAAGAGACTGTCCTTCTCCGTAAACATTCTGAAACCTCAGCGCAACCGGAGCAACTCCCATGGAAGAACAGGCAGTCATTACCATCTGTTCCTGTGTATATTTTGTAATTCCGTAGATAGAAGTCGGATGTATTTTAGACTCTTCGTCCGTTGGCAAAGCGCGAAGAATCTGCCCGTCGGGATAAATAATTTCGAAATTTCCTTTTCGCATCTCTTCTACGTTTCTGGGTCTGGGATAAATCAGTCCCAATTCGGGATGAAGATATTTTCCTTCTCCATAAACCGCTCTGGAAGAGGCGATAATCACTTTTTTTACCTGATGGGGTTTATTTACGAGAATATCCAGCATTTTTGCCGTTCCGGAAACATTCACCTCCGTATATTTTTCGATTTGGTACATGGATTGTCCGGTACCGGTCTCTGCCGCAAAGTGTACAATAACATCCTGCCCTTCAATCGCTTTTTCCCAGTCTTCAAAATGAGCAACATCTCCTTTAATGAAATTTACATTCCCTAAAATATTTCTGTACAAAGGGGAATCCTCATCAGGATTTTCTCCGTGAATCTGAGAAGAAAGATTATCCAGAACCGTAACTTCATACCCCTTCTTCTTAAGTTCTAAAGACAACTTACTTCCAATAAATCCGGCTCCTCCTGTGATGAGTATTTTCATTTGATACTTGTGAAATGTTTATTTTGTTCTGTTTAAATTATAATAAAAAGTCCGAAGGAGCAAAAGTAAATATTTTGCTTTATAAAAAAGCTTAAATGTGGTATATTGAATAAAGTTTATTTCTTTTAAATCATACATTTCCTTCAGATTCTTTTTAAAACCTTTTGCCATTTCGGGAAGATTTGCAGACAAACCCGAAACCCCGAAACTTCTTTTTCCTTTGCCTACCAGAACCAGACTTTCATTCAGAATGTACATTTTATTTTTCAGGGAAACCTTCATCCAGTAGTTTACATCTTCCGCATATCGTTGGTCTGCATCAAAATATCCTGTATTTTCCAGAACTTTTTTTCGGAACATTACCGTTGAAGGCTGTGCTTCGTTTCTTATCAAAAGCTTTTTAAAGGTAATTTCTGCAAGACCATTTTTTATACGGTACGGAAAAAGAATTTTATTGTTATTTCTCGCCGTGGCAAGAAAATCTATTTTCAGATTACTATTTTCAAAATACTGTATCTGTTTTTCCGTTTTCGTGGAATCCCATTCGTCATCGGCATCCAGCAAAGCAATATAATCTCCTTTTGCAATTCTTAAACCTGTATTTCTTGCACTCGAAACCCCACCGTTTTTTTGATGTAATAAAGTTATATTAAGCTGAGAATGATCTTTAATGTAAGCTGTAACCTTAGAAGCACTCTCGTCTGTGGAACCGTCATTCACAATGATAATTTCAAATTTCTCCAGTGGAAAAGTCTGATTTTTCACAGAATCCAAAGCAGAAACAATGGATTGTGCAGCATTAAACATAGGAATAATTACGGAAACCATCTATACTTTTATATTATTTTTAAAAATGCTCAAAATTAAAGCAGTCATTACAAACGGCATCGACATATTGAAAAAACTGATATCAAAATATGAATTAACGATCATATTTTCATAGCCATATTCTGCGAAAAACATCGCAAACGGTACAAAAACACAGATAAACAGTAAAACTCCTGACCAAAACAGAGTTTCATAAAAAGATTTTACTTTAAATGAAAGTATACAGCCTGCAACAATATAGGAAATACTTAATATCAAAGGTTGTTTTGCTCCCTGAATAGCAAAAGGATTATGCTTCAAAAAAACATTAAAATCTGGTGCGTTTTGAAAGAAAATATAACAGACCGCAATCACTGTAACTAAAAAAACAGCCGTAAAGCGCAGTTTTTCTTTTATTGAAAAATCAACAAACTTTTTAAACAATAAAATCGTCAGCGGAATAACTACGGAAAGCCTCGTGAGTAAAATTAAAGCGGATAAAAACGATACAACCGCAGAATTTATCTTTTTCTCTTTGATGAATTTTTCCCAAATTAAATAAACCAATCCTACAATGATAATAAAATTGGAAAACAAATCACTTTTAACATATATTTCCCACAAATAACTTGGCGAAAGGAAAAGCAATACCAATACAGCCAGTCTCTGCCTGTAATCCGGAAAAATTTTAAAAATTAAATAAGCAAAAAGCAGGAAAGAAAAAGACTGCAGATAACCTACACTTCCGAAAAGCAGGTAAAAAGGCATCCCAAAAACAATAAGAACCGGCAGATTGGAAGATTCTCTTCCCATATGATCCGGAATATGGTAAGGATACTGCCCATTGAAAACAGCCTTAATTCCTACTTCCATTGCCGACCAGCGATCAACATTCAGCGTATTTCCATCCACTTTGTAATTTAGATAAATACTGATGAGAAAAAAGAAAAATATTCCCAAGAAAAAAGCCGTTTTATAAAAAAATTCCTTCACACGAATTTTCAGATAAAAGAAACCCAATCCTAAAAATACAACAAGATATCCTGCCAAAAGCGGGATGTTATACTGTTCTCCGTATTTAATGATAAAAAGAGAATTTACAGCAAGATAAATACAGGCTAAACTGTAAGTCTTTAATTTTTCTGATATGGGATTATTTGAATAAGCAGTTTCCATGAAGTATTTTTCTTTCAATTTTTAAGAATTTCCTTCATTATAAGGCAGCCTGTTCATAATCGATCTTCCCAGAGAAATTTCATCTGCGTATTCCAGCTCATCTCCTACAGAAATCCCCCTCGCAATGCTGGAAAAGTTTACCTCAAAATTTTTAAACTTTTTATAAATATAATACGCTGTGGTATCACCTTCCATCGTTGCGCTTAAAGCAAAAATAAACTCCTTCACCTTTCCGTCATTCAATTTTTTTTCGATGCTCGGAATGTTCAGCTGATTGGGTCCTACTCCTTCCATCGGAGAGATTTTACCCCCCAGAATTAAATATTTCCCTGTGTATTTTCCCGTATTCTCAATAGCAATTACATCGCGTACATCTTCCACAATACAGATCACCTCATCATTTCGCTTCTCGTTGCTGCAAATCTCACAAATTTCAAAATCTGAAAAATTGTGACATTCTTTGCAGTATTTTATTTCGTTCACGAGATTAATGAGGGAATTTCCAAGACTTGTTGCTCTGGAATTGGGCTGTTTCAATAAATGTAATGCCAAACGCAAAGCCGTTTTTCTTCCGATACCGGGTAATCCGGCAATTTCATCCACTGCTTTCGCTAAAACTTTACTCGGGTAATCCATAGAACAAAAATAATGATAATTGTTGACAGTTTACTACCTGTTGTTTTTATGTTAAGAGCCTAAAAATAAATTTTAATTCTTTTTAATAATCATCCTTTTCCACAGTTCCGTTTTCTAAGCTCAGATTAAAAACCTTATATTTGATCATCCAAATATTAACTTAAAAAAATAAAACTCAATGGTTCTTAACAATTTAAACTATCCACTGGATTTTAAATTTAAAATTTCAACACTGGCAAGTGATTTCAATATTACAGACAAAAACGGAAATTACGTCGCTTATGTTCGTCAGAAAATGTTCAAACTGAAAGAAGACGTTATCATTTTTAATGATGAAAGCAAGTCTAAAGAACTTTTCAGAATCAAAGCCGATCGATGGCTTGATTTTAATGCCTCTTATTCTTTAACTGAAATAGCGACAGGAAGAAGCTTTGGAAGACTTGCGAGAAAAGGGATGCGTTCTTTCTGGAAATCGACTTACAACGTTCTGGACAGTAACGATAAAGAGAGATTTACCATCACAGAAGACAACGCATGGACAAAGTTTCTGGACGGAATGGTGAGCGAAATCCCTGTGATCGGAATGTTTACCGGATATTTCTTAAATCCTTCCTACACCGTAGCCGGAATAGATGGAAAAGCTTATTTTAAACTGAAAAAGATGCCGTCTTTCTTCGGAAGAAGATTTCAATTGGACAGACTGGTTGATATTGATGACGAAGAAGAAAGCCTGGTCATTCTTTCATTGCTTATGATGACGCTGCTTGAAAGAGCGAGAGGATAGCCTCAGAATTTCCGCAGTTTTCAATCTATGAAAATATCTTTTGATTTAGATGATACCATTATTTCCAACAAAAGATTTCCTTTAGAAAAAGAGACTTTTTGGGCTAAAATTATCGGATGCGAAAGGATTCGATCCGGAACAGTTGCATTGTTTAAAGCATTAAGAGACAGAAAACATACAATTTATATTTATACGACTTCTTACAGGAGTACCTTAAAAATTAAGCTGATGTTTCTATCTTACAGCATTCCGGTTGATTTTATCATCAATCAGCAATTGCACGACAGAAAAGTAAAAAAGAAAGGCAAAAATGTCTCTAAATTTCCTCCGGAATTTGGCATTAATATTCATATTGATGATTCTGCCGGAATTGAAATGGAAGGAAAAAAATTCGGATTTAAAACCATCATCATTTCACCGGATGAAGGAGACTGGAGCAATATCATTCTGAAAAAAATTGATGAATTCGGAATGATATATGAATGATTTTAAACGGTCAAACTTTATCAGAAAAATCAATAAATTAAATTTTTCATACCTTTAAGTTTCGAAAATTTTTAGGTTAAATTAAATAATACACGATGAAATATGTAATCATTTTCTTTTCAGCTTTCCTTCTGGTTGCCTGCAAAAAGGATAAAGAAACAGTTTCCGATTCGGCAAAAAAAGATTCTGTAACGGTCGTTCAGGATTCTGTAAAAACAGATGCCCAGAAAACAGGCATTGTTGTTGATCCATTTCCTTTTCCAAAAGAAATTAAGGAATGTTCATGCTATTTTGCGAAAAGCAAGTCGGATTTTGAAAACGAAAAATACATTTATGCAGATGATGCCGGAAAAACAGCCTACATGAAGCTGGACGGAAAAAGACTCGCCATGAATCTGATCTCTTCAAGTGATATGGAAGTAGACGAAGAACTGAGCAAAGAAATTGAAAGCGACGATTATAAAATCTCGGTAAAAGGTAAAAAAATAAAAGGAGAAGAAGCTTTACTTTTTGAAGGTACGCTTACGATTGAAAAACCGGACGGAACGGTTGTTACCCTACCTGTTTACGGAGAATGCGGATGCTGAAAATACATTTAAAACAATAAAAAAGAATGCTTCTGAATGATCGGAAGCATTTTTTATTTCGTAATTTTGATAAAAATAAATTTCATGGAGCTATCTAATATAGAACCGCAGATTATCTGGAAAAATTTCTCCAAATTAAATGCGGTTCCGAGACCCTCAAAAAAAGAAGAAAAAGTAATTGCGTTCATCAGAGAATTTGGTGAAAACTTAGGATTGGAAACTACTGTTGATGAAGTAGGAAATGTAATCATCAAAAAACCGGCAACAGCAGGAATGGAAAACCGCAAATCTGTGGTCCTGCAATCGCATCTGGATATGGTTTGCCAAAAAAACAATGATGTAAATTTTGATTTTGAAACAGAAGGAATCAAAATGGAAATCGATGGAGACTGGGTAAAAGCAAAAGGAACCACTCTGGGAGCCGACAATGGCTTAGGAGTAGCAACAATCATGTCTATTCTGGAAAGTTCAGATATTCCGCACCCTGCTTTGGAAGCTCTTTTTACCATTGATGAAGAAACAGGAATGACAGGAGCTTTAGGTCTTAAACCGGGACAGTTAACCGGAGATATCCTTCTGAATCTTGATACCGAAGAAGACGATGAAATTGATATCGGCTGCGCCGGAGGAATTGATGTAACGATCTCCCAAACCTATGAAACTGAAGCGGCAAACGGACAAATCGTGAGATTTGAAGTAAAAGGTTTGCAAGGAGGGCATTCCGGAATGGATATTCACAAAGGCTTCGGAAATGCAAATGTTATTTTGGGAAGACTTCTCTATAAGGCTTTGGAAAAAGAAAACATTCAGCTGATTTCTATTGACGGAGGCGGATTGAGAAATGCCATCCCGAGAGAAGCCGTTGCTGTTGCTTCCGTAAGAAATGCTCAGGAATTTATCGAAGAAGTGACGAACGGACTTAAAAAAGAAATTTTAGACGAGTTTGCAGGCATTGAAGCCGGTCTTCAGATCAATATCGAAAACACGACAACTTCAGAGAAAGCGATTTCGGAAGCAGATTCCAGAAAGATTATTTTAACATTGAAATCTCTTCATAACGGAGTGTACAGAATGAGTCCGGATGTAAAAGATCTGGTAGAATCTTCCAATAACGTCGCAAGAGTTGAATTAAAACACGGTGCATTAAAAATTTTAAACCTTTCCAGATCATCCGTAGAATCATCTAAAGATTCAGTGGCTGAACAGTTAAAATCGGTTGCTGAACTTGCCGGAATGAATACCGTTTTCAGCGGTTCTTATCCGGGATGGAAACCAAAACCGGGTTCTGAAATCGTTCAATTGATGGAAAAAATCTACGTGGAGAAATTCACTGAAAAACCTCACGTGGTAGCCTGTCACGCAGGTCTGGAATGCGGAATCATCGGAGCCAATTATCCTGAAATGGAAATGGTAAGTTTCGGACCGACTATTCGCGGCGCACACTCTCCGGATGAAAAGGCAAATATTCCTTCGGCACAGAAATTCTGGAGTTTTCTGAAAGATATTTTAGCCAACATTCCTCAGAAATAAAATTGTAAAATTGCTATATTGAATATCCAAAGTCTTTTTGATTTTGGATATTTTTTGTTCCTAATCTTTCTCAATTGTTATCAAAAAGTTATACATTTGAATAAACAATCCAAAGTATGAACACACAGACACTCAATGAAAAACTTGAATTAATTCAATGGCTGTCAACATTGGAGGATGCTTCTGTTATCAAAAAACTGATTCAATTCAGGAAAGAGGAGACTAAAGACTGGTGGAGTTTAATTTCGGAAGAAGAAAAAAAATCAATTGAAAAAGGAATTTCTGAAGCGGATAATAATGAACTAAAATCTCATTCTGAAGCCAGAAAGTTATATGGAAAATGGTTATAATATTCTCTGGACCCCAAATGCTTTAGAGGAATTAGAACAGACAATAGAATATCTTCAACTTCATTTTACGGATAAAGAAATTAAAAAGCTTGTTCAAAAAATTGAAAGTTTAATTGAAATTATATCTCAAAACCCTTTCATATTTCCCATATCCGAAAGCAAAAACATTCACAAACTGGTTATTCTGGAATTTAACAGCATGTATTACCGCGTAAACAATGGCAGCGTGGAAATTTTATCATTCTTTTCAAACAGACAGTCCCCTCAAAAAAGAAAAATTTAATTCAGTTTTTTTAAATGTTAATCATGAAAAGCATCACCGTATTCTGCGGATCCAGCTTCGGTTCTGCATCTATTTACAAAGAACAGGCAGCTTTGCTTGGTGAAACTCTGGCAAAACAAAAAATTCAGCTTATTTACGGCGGCGCAGATGTTGGTTTAATGGGCGCTCTTGCAGACGGAGCACTGAATGAAGGCGGAAAAGTAACCGGCGTCCTTCCCCGCTTTTTACAGTCCAAAGAAATTGCTCACAAACAATTGACAGAATTAATTCTGGTGGAAACCATGCATGAGCGAAAAACCAAAATGAATGAACTTTGCGACGGCGTTATTGTTCTTCCGGGAGGTTACGGAACAATGGAAGAATTTTTTGAAATGATAACCTGGGCGCAACTGGGACTTCATAAAAAACCGATTGGAATTTTAAACATCAACGGATTTTATGACGATCTGATCAGACTTGTGGAAACAATGGTGGAAAAAGGATTTTTAAAGCAGATTAACCGTGAGATGCTTTTAATCTGTGAAAATATTGAAGAATTACTGGAAATGATGAAAAATTATCAGGCTCCGAATGTTGGAAAATGGATTTCGAGGGAGGAAGTTTAGTATATTTACATTACAGACTTTTAATTGTCAAAAAAAATACAGCCATGAAAAATATATTTCTTTCAGCAGGATTATTTTTAAGTCAAATAATATCCGCACAGTACAATTATCCTGCAACTCCTGAAAAAGCGGTGGTGGATGATTATTTTGGTAAAAAAATCACAGATCATTACAGATGGCTGGAAGACATCAAAAATCCTGAAGTAAAAAAATGGTTCAAATCTCAGTCTGATTTCAGCCATACCGTGATTGATAAAATTCCGCACCGTGAAGATCTTTACAGACGCATGAAAGAAGTACAGGAAATGAACGGTGATTCTTTCGACGTCATCTATCAAAGAGGAAACACCTATTTCTACACAAAGACTAAAAAAAGCGAAAATCTTTCTAAGCTTTATTCAAGAGATCTTGCAACAGGAAAAGAATCGCTGATTTTTGATCCTGAAACGCTTGGCAAAAATACACAAATCACCAATTTTGTACTTGACTCGAAAGCGGGGAAAATTGCCATTTTACTGTCAAAAGCAGGTGGGGAAATCTGCAACTTAAGAATTTTTGATCTTGCCACCAAGAAATTTTTAAAGGATGAAATCGGTCCTATCTGGAGTGAATTTGCTTTTGAATTTACTCCCGACGATAAGGCTCTTCTTTATACAAAAATGAGTACCGCAGATCCAAGCAGCAATATGCTTCTAAAAGACATGAAAGCAATGCTTCATGTGATTGGAACCGACACAAAAGCTGACAAGGTATTAGCATCCAGAGAAGATTACTCGGAACTGAATGCTTTAACAGAGCAATTTCCCTCAATTTATTTTACCGATGACTATAAAAATATTGTTTTAAGATTAAGTTCTGTAAAATCTGAAAGTCCGATTTTTGTTGCACCTTTTTCTGAATTAAAAAATAAAAAAATAAACTGGAAGCAAATCGTAAAACCATCAGACGATATTACTGATGTATTTATTTCCGGCGACAAATTATTTCTGCTGACTCATAAAGATGCACCTAATTATAAAATCACTCTCACAAGCTTATCCAATCCTGTCCCTGATAAAGCCACCACAGTAGTTGCGGAAAACAAGGATAAAGTAATCATAAGTATTCATAATTCTAAAAACTATCTTTATTACTCTTTAGGAGACGGTATTGTAAGAGATAAATATCAGGTCAATATCAATACGCTTGCCGGAAAAAAAATTGATTTTCCAACCGGAGTTAACAGTTCATTATCTCTCAACCAAAGAGAAAATGACAACATATTCTGTAACAACGTTAACTGGCTGACTCCACTAACGACCTACGAATACAACCCTGAAAAAGGAGATATCGTAAAAAGTAAATACCTTAATTCAGAAACAAAATATCCGGATTACAGCACACTTTATAACGTAAAAGAGGTGGAAGTAAAAAGCCACGACGGCGTTATGGTTCCGCTATCTGTTATTTATCCTAAAAATATAAAAATGGATGGCAGTAATCCTGCTTATATTACAGGTTATGGCGGTTATGGATTTTCATATGAGCCCCGTTTCTCAACAAGACTTTCCGTACTTTTGGAACAGGGTGTCGTATTGGCAATAGCCCACGTAAGAGGAGGAGGTGAAAAAGGTGAAAACTGGCATAAAGACGGTATGAAAGCAAAAAAACCGAATACATGGAAAGATTTTATTGCATGTTCGGAATACCTGATCTCCCAAAAATATACTTCATCTTCAAAACTCATAGGAAATGGCGTAAGTATGGGCGGAGTACTTATTGGAAGAGCCATAACGGAAAGACCTGATCTGTATGCTGTAGCTATAGCAGAAGTAGGAATGACCAATGCCTTACGTTCTGAGATTACCCCTAATGGTCCCAATCAGATTCCGGAAATAGGAACTTTAAAAAATGAAGAAGATACCAAAAACCTTATTGAAATGGATGCCCAGAGTAAAGTAAAAGAGGGAGTAAAGTATCCCGCTGTAATTATCCGCACTGGAATGAACGACTCCAGAGTTGAACCTTGGGAGCCGGGAAAATTTGCTGCCATACTGCAAAAAGATTCCGCCTCAAAAAAACCTGTTTTGCTGTATGTAAACTATGAAAACGGACATTTCACAAGTGATTTCGATGTTATTTTTAAAGAGTACGCCGATATTTATTCATTTGCTTTGTGGCAGGTGGGACATCCAAAATTTCAGCCTGTAAAATAATAGAAACAAAGCCTCCCGAAGAAAATCTTCGGGAGGCTTTTATTTTATGGTAAGTTAAAATCTTTTTAAGGATAAGGAGCGATCTCTACTTCCAGACCTTCCATTTCAGGAACGATATGCAGTTGACAGCCCAGTCTGCTGTTTTCCTGTACATGGAATGCTTCACCCAACATGGCATCTTCTTCTGCGCCCATTTCATCAAGTCCCGGATCGTTGGTCACGTAAACCTGACACGAAGCACACATCGCCATTCCTCCGCAAACTCCGATGGTTCCTTCTTCCGCCAGTTCATAAGAACGGATGATTTCCATCAGATTCATAGACATATCCGTTGGTGCAACAACATCGTGCGTAACTCCTTCCCTATCGGTAATTTTTATATTAATATCGCTCATCTTTTGTTGATCGTTAATAGTTGATTGTTGATGTAATTGATATTCAACAACAGACAACAAAATTAGTCAATTTTTTTCACAACTGCCTTTTCAGCCTCTTTTCTGCTTCCGTCGAATCCGTCTACGCCGCTTACCGTTGTATATTTCAGAACGAATTTTTTACCTGGATTCAGTCTGTTGTAAACACTCTGACACATTAAAGTTGCTTCATGGAACCCGCAAAGAATCAGCTTTAATTTTCCCGGATAAGTATTGATATCCCCGATCGCGTAAATTCCGTCGATGTTCGTCTGATAATCCAAAGCATTGTTTACAACGATTGCATTTTTCTCGATATTCAGTCCCCAGTTTCCGATTTCTCCCAATTTTGGTGTTAAACCGAATAACGGAATAAAATAATCTGTTTCAATATCGTAAGGTTCCTGTCCGTCAATTGCCACTGTAATCGCTTCTACTTTTCCGTCACCTTTAATTGCTGTAACTTCTGCAGGAGTAATTAATTTAATTTTACCCTGATTTTTAAGATCCTGAACTTTTTCTACAGAATCCAGAGCGCCACGGAATTCGTTTCTTCTGTGGATCAACGTAACTTCACTCGCTACATTAGATAAGAAAATACTCCAGTCCAGTGCAGAATCTCCTCCTCCGGCAATCACTACTTTTTTATTTCTGAAATGTTCAGGTTCTTTTACGAAATACTCAAGACCTTTTTCTTCGTAATCGGCTACGTTTTCAATGGTAGGTTTTCTTGGCTCGAAAGTTCCTAAACCTCCTGCAATAGCAATCGCTTTCGCTCTGTGAACCGTTCCTTTGTTCGTAATGACTTCAAACCATTCGTCATCCACTTTTGTGTAAGAAACTGCGGTCTCTCCCAAAGTGAATCCCGGCTGAAACTGCTTGATTTGCTCCATTAAATTATCCACAAGCTCTCCCGCATTTACAGAAGGATATCCCGGAATATCGAAAATAGGCTTTTTAGGATAAAGCTCAGCCAACTGTCCTCCCGGTTGAGGAAGTGCATCAATAATATGGCACTTCATTTTTAATAAACCTGCTTCAAATACAGCAAAAAGTCCTGTGGGACCGGCTCCTATGATCAATATATCCGTCGTTATCATAATTATAAGATAATTTAATTATACTTGTGAGCGCAAATTTACTAATTTTAATGCGAAGCATATTTAATTCAGTCTAAATAAAAAACTGAGATTTGTCAAATATATTTCATATTTTAAAGTTATTGAATTTGGCAATGTTTTTGTAAAATTTTAATTATGAAGAAATTTTTAAGTGTTATTTCGATATTTATATTCATTCTGGGATTTGGACAGATTGATAATATTGCAGACGGAGAGTCTATTACGCTGAGAATCCATTACGGATTTCTGAATGCGGGTACCGCTAATCTTACGGCACAGAAAACCACGTTCAAAGGAGCTCCGCATCTTCATGTAAGAGGAACGGGACAGACAACGGGAGCAGTAAGAGCATTTTTTAAGGTAGAAGATTTTTATGAAAGCTACATCAATATGCAGACTGAACTTCCGAGCTTTTATGTAAGAAACGTGCGGGAAGGAAGCTACAGACAGCATCTGGAAACAACCTTCAACCACGACAACAATACATTGGTTTTAACGGACAAGAAAACGCCGGCAAACGGATCGAAAGTAATAAAATCTGTAAAAGGAGTTCAGGATATGCTTTCCTGCTTCTATTATTTAAGAAGTAAAACTGCCGCTGAACTGAAAACCGGAACAGTAATCAACATGAATGTATGGATTGATGATGAAATGTTTCCTTTTCAGCTAAAAGTGGTGGGAACTGAAAATCTGGATACCAAATTCGGGACAATTAACTGTTTAAAGATTATTCCGTCTGTGAAGAGCGGAAGGGTTTTTAAAGAGAAAGAAGGAGTAACGATGTGGGTTTCTAACGACGCCAATCATATTCCTATTTTATTGAAAGCTGAATTGGCAGTCGGATCATTAAAAGCAAGTATCGACGGATATAAAAATGTAAAATATCCTTTAAAGTTTACAAAATAAATTCATTGTAAATCATTAGAAATAAGGTTTCTGCAAATTTTGCAGACATTTTTTTGTTTTGTGATGTAATAGATTTCAGATTTCGGTTGTCTTCTTTAAAACATTAAGAACTGAACTATGAAAACTCAGATCCTGGCAATTTGCCTTACTTTATCTTCCATACTCACATTTTCTCAGAAAAAGGAAGATGCGCAGATTGTCAGAAAAAACATCGTCATCACAAAAACCTCATCATCTCCCAAAATAGACGGAATTCTGGATGATGCAGAATGGCGGAATGCTCCTGTTGCTACCGGTTTTATAGAAAGAGAGCCCAACAACGGAAAACTTCAGGCAGATTCTATCAGAACGGAAGTCAGAATTTTATATGATGATACAGGAATTTACTTCGGAGCCCAGATGTACGATCCTACTCCCCATAAAATTGCCAAAGAACTCACAGAAAGAGACGGCGTAGGAAATGATGATTTCTTCGGAGTTACTTTAAACGGGTACAACGACAAACAGCAGAGTCTGGAATTTATGGTAACCGCAGCCGGCGTTCAGTTTGATGCAAAAATAACGACGGACGGAGAAGATGACACTTGGAATTCCATCTGGTACAGCGGTGCAAAAATCAACGAAAAAGGATGGGCGGTAGAAATGAAAATCCCTTATTCTGAACTGAGATTTCCAAAAAGTAATGTTCAGGAATGGGGAATGAATATGTTCCGCAGGATTCAGCGGATCAAAGCTTCCTATGACTGGAATTTTGTGGATAACGCGAAAAATTCCTACACATTATTCGATGGTATTTTAAAAGGAATTGAAAACATCAATCCTCCTACCCGATTGTCTTTCACGCCTTATTTTTCCACGTACGTCAACAGTTTCGACGGAAAAACAACCGCTAATATCAACGGCGGAATGGACGTAAAATATGGTATTAATGATGCTTTTACCTTCGATATGACTCTGATTCCGGATTTCGGACAGGCAAATTTTGATAATTCGATTTTAAACTTAACCCCTTTTGAACAGCAGTTTTCCGAACAGAGAACATTCTTTACAGAAGGAACCGAATTATTCAGTAAAGGTGGAATGTTTTATTCAAGAAGAGTCGGCGGAGAACCTTCGAGATATCCTGCAACCAATGACAATGAAGAGGTAACGGAATATCCTTCAAAGGTAAAATTATTCAATGCTTTTAAAATTTCGGGAAGAACAAAAAAAGGATTGGGAATAGGTTTTTTTAACGGAATAACGCAAAAAATGGAAGCTACGATTTTAAACCATGAAACCGGGGAAGTGAGAAGAGAGGTTGTAGAACCGTGGACGAATTACAATGTTCTGGTTTTTGATCAGCGATTCAACGGAAATTCTTCTGTCTCTTTGGTGAATACCAACGTTACCCGAAACGGAGATTTCCGCGATGCCAATGCAACGGGAATTCTCTGGGATATCAACAACAAAAAAAATACTTACAATACTTTCGGAAGTTTAAAAGGAAGCTGGGTGATGGATGGTGAAACGAAATTCGGGACTAAAGGTGAGCTTGGTTTTGCAAAAATTTCAGGGAAAAACCGTTTTAATATCAACGGAAATGTCACTACAAAAGACTGGGACATCAACGATGTAGGATTTTCGACAAGAACGAATTTCGGAAATTACAACGCCTGGTACGGTTACAGAATTTTGCAGCCTACGAAAACGTTCAACAATATGTATCTGAATTTCAACCTGAATTATTTTCACAGACTGGAACCTTTTATTTTTCAGAATCTGATTTTTAATAACAATAATAGTTTTACGGATAAAAACTTCAGGGTTTTCGGGGGAGGAATAGAATTTACACCTTTTACCCAGAATGATATTTACGAGCCGAGAACTTTTGGGAGACATCTTCAGGTTCCTAAATATTTCGATTCGTGGATCTGGTTTGAAAGCGACAGCCGAAAGAAATTACAGCTTAATTTCAGTTTCGATTATTATGCGTATGATGAAAAAGGAAGAAATCAGGTTCTTACCAATTTTGGACTGCGCTACCGTTTTTCAGACAAATTTAATGTAAACTGGGGCTTTAATCCGAGTTTCAGCAATAATGAAACAGGTTTTGCCGGAAAAAACAGTGCTGATATTTTCATCGGAAGAAGGCAGAGAAATACCTACGAAAATGTGCTGACTTCAAAGTATACTTTTAACGAAAAAATGGCTCTTACATTAACATTCAGACATTATTTTTCGGATGTTACGTACAAACAGTTTTATACGCTGAATCAGGACGGAAGTCTTGCAGAAACGAATGCTTTTGACAAAAACCTGAACGGAACCTATAATGCATGGAATGTGGATCTGAGATTTTCGTGGTGGTTTGCTCCGGGAAGCCAGATTACTTTATTATACAGAAACGCAACTTCCAATTATCTTGAATTTTCGAGGCTGAATGTGAAGAAAAACTATGATATGCTTTTCAGTGAACCCACTGTAAATAATATTTCTCTAAAGTTAACGTACTTCATTGATTACAACAGGATAAAAAGCTGGACGAAGAAGAAAAGTTAACCGTTGAATTAGACTGATCTTTTTTTAAATCTAATAAAACTAATTTAAAAATTAACTGGAAACCGAAGGTTCAACAATGTCAAAAATCTCAAAAGACAATCATAAAGAATAAAGAAGTTTAACCATTCTGTAAATAGAACCGTAGTAAATTTTCAATAGAATCTTGTTTTTAATTACGTTTTGTTTCTTAGGTCAGTAATTAAAAACGTCAAGCCTCCGAAATTTCGGAGGCTTGATTTTCATTGTGTGTGTTTTTTTAGGCTGCTTTCTAACCTTTGCTACCTTTTTTAGTATCTGTTACAGAGCATTTCTGCTCTGCAATCACGATACAAATATTATCATTTGTGCTTTAAATCTTTGATTCTGAAATAATTTTTTTTTCATCATTTGTGTTTTCAGAATCAAAAATCACTTTTAACTATCGGTTAATAATTGTTTGCTTTTGTTGATACAAATGTAGGCACATTGTGGTATATAATTCTAATAAATCCTTTAGATATATATCGCTAAGCTTGTAGATATTTATCTACAACAATAAACAATTCAATACTTTATCGAAAAATTAATCATTTTAATAAAAAAAATCATGAAATATTGCAATTTCATGATTTCAATTTCAAATTGTATTTTAAAGTTTAGTAATGATTTTTCATCACTTCGATAAGTTCTACAATATTTTCAATTTTAAGTTTATCGAAAATTCTTTTTTTGAGTGTACTCACCGTATTCTGTTTAATATCAAGCCGGTTGGCTATTTCGAGATTTCCAAGACCTTCCGCATACATTTCCGCAATCTGGAGTTCCCTTTCCGTTAAAGACAACAAAGGATTAATGAGTGTCGGGTTGCTTATGGAGTTTCTCAACAAAGCCTGTGTAACCTCAGAAATATAACTTCCATGGCTGTACATTTTCTTAATCGCTTCCGCAATCTCCTCTTCCTCGCTCAGCTTGCTTAAAAATCCGTCTGCTCCTGCGTTTAAGAATTTTAAAGAATGGGCGCTTTCTTCAATTCCTGTAAAAATGAGAATCTTGGTTTTCGGACTCATCTTTTTAATCTCCGGAACAACAGTAATGCTGTTTCCATCGGGAAAATGAGCATCTATAATCGCAATATCCACAGGTTGTTCCTGTATGGAAATCATAAGCTGCTCCAGATTGGAAGCGTGAAAAATCTCACTCTCCCAATCCATATCTTCCAGAAGAAAAACAATTCCCTGTCTTATCAGGCTATGATCATCCGCAAGTAAAAATCTTACAGATCCTGAATTTATTCCACTCATTTACTGATATTTAAATTAACAGAAAAATGTACGGTTGTCCCTTTTCCTTCTTCGCTAGAAACAGAGATATTCCCATCATACAAACCAATGATTTCTTTGCATAAACTCAATCCCAATCCTGCTCCGAGATTTTCCACATCTTCTGATAAAACTCCCTGATAATAAGGTTCGAATATCTTTTCAAGATCAGATTTGGAAATTCCGACACCGGTATCGCTGATTTCCGTAATCAAAGATATTGTATTTTCGTCAACAGGCTGCGTTTTTGCAGTGACTTTTATCTGTCCGTTTTCAGTAAATTTATTTGCATTTCCCAGAATATTCATGAAAATCTGGTTGATCTTTTTATTATCAGAATAAACATTGATATCCGGATGTATATTTTCATCAATAATGAATCTGTTGTTTCTGGTTTCAATGTAGGGTTCGATGGAGGTAAGAATCGAAGTGATCTCGTTTTTAAGATTGAACTTCACCGGAATCAGTTTATTTTCCACAGCCTGATTTTTGGTGTATTCCAAAATCTGGTTTGCCTGCATCAGCAGAGAATCATTGGTAAAACTGATGGATTTCAGATATTCCTTCACCTTTTCATCCTGCGTTCTTTTATTAATTCTGTTGATGAACAACCCTATAATTTTCAGAGGCGATCTCAGTTCGTGACTCAGCATTCCCAAAATTCTGTTTTTGAAATTAAGGTTTTCACTGATCTGCTTATTGGCAGCATTCAGTTTTTTCTCATAAATAAATGCAATTCTGGTCAGGAACATAATCAAAACGGAAACAATGAACATCAGGATCATCGCACCGAATACCAGATTCTTTCTGATTCTGTTGCTTTCGGAATTCTGTTTTTGGTATTCTTTTTCCAGCTCAGCTTTCGAATCTTTAATGGCAACATCATAAATATTCATCAGACCGTTGCTGTAAACGAGAAGATTATTAAAGATTTTATAGAAATTACCGCTGTTGTTCTGGTTTCTGACCACATTTACCTGAATCTTCTTAATTTCTCCTTTATAATGATTGTTAACTTCATTAAAAATGCTGTCGAATTCAGCCTTAATATTGGCGGGATTGGGTTCCTTTCCCTGTTTTACCGTGATAATTGTACTTTCCTTCCGTACATTTTCTTTTCCAGAAATAGCATCTCCCAAACGTCCGAAAAGTCCTTTTTTCTTTACCGTATCGGAGATTGTTTTTGTTTCTACTTTAAATTTATCGAAATCGTAGTTTACGCTGTATTTCTCCAGTTTCGGAAGGCTGTTTTCTACTTTGAAGTTCGATTTTGTAGAATACTCGTAGGTAGAGTCTATCAGAGATTTTAGCTTTTTTATCTCCATAGAATCTTTTTTCTTGGAGGTTAACACGTTTTTAAGCTTCGGATATTTGTTTTCGTAATGTCCGATGCTGTCGAGATTTTTACCCAGTTTATTAAGAGAAGTAAAATATGAATTGAGATAGGTATTATCATTACTCACCATATATTTCTGAAGAAAACTCTGTGCATTCAGGAGTTCTCCGCGGGAATTGTCCGTAAGATTTTCCAGTGTGTGAACTTCTTTCAGCTGATTTTCAAAAAAAGTTAAATTCTTTTTCGATATAAACTCGTTATAGAAAAAGCCTGCGATAAGAAGCTGGATAAGCAGGATACAAACGAGTAATGAATAATGAATAATTTTCCTCGCTTTAAAATTCAATAATTTCTTAGCCATTTTTGTTTGTGTTATTAGTAAGTGTTTTTAGTGTGTTTTTTAACTAAAAAAGAATTTCTGTCAAAAGATTAAAACGATCATTCGAATATGAAATTTTTAAACTAGTTTAGCATAAAAATAGTAAAAAATCCTGTAAATAAAGTTTTTACAGGATTTAAATTTATTTAAACTTCAATATTTATAAAGTTTTGAATTGCTCTAATGTTCTGATATCATTTTCAAAGAACATTCTGATGTCGCTCATCTGATAAAGAAGCATTACAATTCTTTCAATTCCCATCCCGAAAGCATATCCCGAATATTTCTCCGGATCTATGTTTACATTCTTCAAAACGGCAGGATCTACCATTCCGCATCCCATGATTTCCAGCCATCCCGTTCCTTTCGTGATCCTGTAATCTGTTTCCGAGTTTAATCCCCAATAAACATCAATTTCCGCACTTGGCTCCGTAAAAGGGAAATAAGAAGGTCTGAGTCTGATTTTTGATTTTCCGAAAAGTTCAGTCGTAAAGAACTGAATGGTCTGCTTCAAATCTGCAAAGCTTACATTTTCATCAATATATAATCCTTCAATCTGGTGGAAAATACAGTGAGAACGTGAAGAAACCGCTTCGTTTCTGAACACTCTTCCCGGCGATAAAATCCTGATCGGCGGTTTATTTTCTTCCATGTAACGGATCTGTACGGAAGAAGTGTGTGTTCTTAATAAAATATCGGGGTTCTGCTCGATGAAAAATGTATCCTGCATATCTCTCGCCGGATGATATTCCGGAAGATTCAGTGCTGTGAAGTTATGCCAGTCGTCCTCGATTTCAGGTCCGTCTGCCACAGCAAAACCGATAGATTTAAAGATCTCGATGATCCTGTTTTTCACTAAATTGATCGGGTGTCTTGATCCCAGATCCAAAGGAAACGCCGGTCTTGTAAGATCTTCTTTTTCTACGATAATAGAAGATGCAGAAGCATTTTTCAAATCCTCCAGTTTCACGTTAACAGCCTGCTTCAGGGTATTGATCTTCTGCCCGAAATCTTTCTTCTGGTCGTTGGGAACTTCTTTGAATTTTTCAAAAAAATCATTCAGAATTCCTTTTTTACCATTATACTTGATTCGGAAGTTTTCGATCTCCTCCTTAGATGTAGCATTAAAGCTGTTTACCTCAACGAGTAATTCTTCTATCTTTTCTATCATTGTTTTACCCTTTCAAAATGTTTTGCAAAAATACGGTTTTTCAGTTGAATAATTTTCTTAAAAATGTTAAAAAATCTGCCTCTTTTGGGGAGGCAGACTTCAATCACTTATTTCACTTAAATAAAAAAATTATTTTTTTTCTAAAGCTTTCACGTTGATCTGAAGAGTTACCTCATCTTTTATCACGCCATTTTCGGCGGGAGCCTGAAACTTCACCCCAAACTCTTCTCTCATAATGTCTTTCGGTTCTGTAGCAATATTTACCAGACCTTCCTTCACGGAAACATTGGCTTTAAACTGAACCGGTTTTGTAATTCCTTTGATGGTTAAATTCCCATCCAGTAAAGTATTATAATCTCCTTCGGATGAAGGGGTTACTTTGGTAATTTCATATGAAGCCGTGGGAAATTTTTCTACCTCGAAGAAATCCCCGCTTTTCAGATGCCCGTTAAGTTTGTTTAAATTTTCGGTATCGTTTTTCAGATCTTCAGAAGTAAGGGAAGCCATATCGGCAACAAATTTTCCGCTTTCCAGCCTGCCTTCTTTTACGGTAACATCGCCGCTTTCGAATTTAATGGTTCCGAAATGGCTTGTGTTTTCAGATTTAAAAATTTTATATCCCTTCCACTCCACTCTGCTGTTAAGGGTATCCACAACATATTGTGCCCCGTCTTTTGTAGTTGCCACTTCATTGCTATCGCTGGAAAGGGGTTTTTCCTTTTTACAGGAAACCACTGCAGCTAACGCGAAAAATGCAGGAATAACCAGCGAAAACAGCTTTTTCTTCATGATTTATAAATTTTTATTACTCCCGCTAAAATAATAAAAAATATTGTTCTTTCCTAAAAACATTTCAATTCATTACTTTTGTAATATGCTATTAGAAATAAATCATTTAAACTTTTCCTATTCTAAAGAAAAACCTTTGTTTCAGAACCTCAATCTCGGCTTTGAGGGAGGTAAAATTATTGCGCTTGCCGGAGAAAGCGGATGCGGAAAATCTACTTTACTGAGCCTGATCTACGGATTGCTGGACTGGGAAAGCGGTGACATTATTTTTGACGGTAAAAAATTACTGGGACCTAAAGGAAATCTGGTTCCGGGAGAAGCTGAGATGAAATTTGTTGCCCAGAATTTTGATCTGATGCCTTATGCAACGGTTGCTGAAAATGTAGGAAAATTTATTTCGAATATTAATCTCGCAAAAAAGAAGGCAACGGTTTCTGAACTTCTGGAAGTTGTCGGGTTAGAAGAATTTGCTCCTATTTTACCTAAATATCTGAGTGGCGGACAACAACAAAGAGTTGCCATCGCAAGAGCACTTTCTGTACTTCCGAAGCTTCTGATCCTTGATGAACCTTTCAGCAATCTGGATTTTCCGAGAAAGATTGAACTGAGGGAAAAGCTTTTCAGATACGTAAAGCAGAATAACATTTCTCTGGTAATTTCCACGCACGAACTTCAGGATATTATTCCGTGGCTGGATGAAATTATCGTGCTGCAAAACGGAAAAATAGTACAGAAAGGAAATCCCGAAGAAGCTTTTAAAAATCCTTATAATTCTTACGTTGCCAAACTTTTCGGGGAAGTAAATATTTTCAGTGAAAGTGAAATGCAGGATTTTCAGATTTCAAAATTTTCCTATTATCCGAAAGAAATAAAAATCTCTGAAAACGGTTTTGAGGCGGAAGTTCTGGAGAGCCGTTTCGCAGGAAATCATTACTGGAATAAAGTAAGGGCAAAAGATAAAGAAATTATTCTGTATTCTGATGAAAAACTGAACGGAACTATTGCTGTTTCATTTGGTTAAATTCTGACGAATATTTATGACGAAACTGAAAATCATAGCCCAGATTGAGCGGCGTGTCTGAGCTCTTTTCTTAGTTTCGGCGGCTGCTCCGCAGCCGCCGAAACTAAGAAAAAGCGAGTAGCGAAAGCTGGAAAAAGCTCCTGAAAAAATCCCGTAACGATCGCATTCTCTACAACTTATTGTGGATTTGTGGATAAAAAATACAAATGTAAGAATTGGGTTTAAAACTTTTTCTTACATTTGTATATCAACAGCATAAGGAAATTTTTGGTTAATTCTCTTTCTGCCTCCTGAGACGAAATCCGTTTATTCTAGACAAACAATGCAGTCTCTTGAAAGATTACCCTGTCCAATTCTTTCCTTTTTTTATTGCTTTATTTTCTTCTTCTGAAAGAAAAATCCTAAAAATTAAGCTTTTTTCACAAATTCAGATTTCAGTGCCATAGAACCGAAACCATCGATTTTACAGTCGATATTATGATCGCTGTCCGGTCTCAGACGGATATTTTTAACTTTTGTTCCTGCTTTTACAGGTTTTGGAGCTCCTTTTACGGGAAGATCTTTAATAACCACCACAGAATCTCCATCCTGAAGTTCGTTTCCGTTAGAATCTAAGATTTTCCCTGAATTTGATGCATCTGCGCTTTCTTCTTCGGGATTCCATTCGTAGAAACACTGGGAACAAACCATCATATTATCGCTCGGATAAGTAAACTCGGAGCTGCATTTTGGACAAAGTACAGTATCACTCATATTTTTAATTTTTTGCAAAGTTAATTTTTTAATACCTTCAATTAAAATTTAATAACATGAGATATATCCGTAGATTTTTAATTTTTATTTCTTTAGTCCTGTTTTTCAGGTTATTTGTTCAGATATTTAATGAAGTTGACTTAATTCCTAATTACACAATGACATTTGTTGATGAAGAAATTTCCCAAGTCGACCATTTTCAGAATTTAAATGAATCTAAAGAATATTCAAAATCCCAGATTTACAAATATCAGAAAATCAACAAAGAAAGATCAGATAAAGCCAATTCGCAGCTTATAATGATTGTTGTTTTGGTTATTATTCAGTTGTTTTTCTATTTTTCTAACCACAGAGAAAGCCCAAAGCAAAATTTTGAATTCACAGACTAAAATTTTGAAACAGAAATTCTCAGCAGAAATTCGTACTTTTGCAGATTCAAAATAGCAGAACCCAATTTTATGGAATTGATACACAGAAACCTGGCAATCGGAATTCACGATGCTTTGCAGGAAACATTTTTCGAAAAAAATAAATACGCCGATAAAGTAATCGAAAGACTTTTGAAAGCGAATAAAAAATGGGGAAGCCAGGACAGAGCAGTGGTTTCTGAGATTTTCTATAACATCATCCGTTGGAAAAAACGCCTTGAATATTACATGGGGGAAGGTGTAAAGCCCAACAATATTTATAAATTAATCATTGCTTATCTTCTTTGGAGCAAAACGAACTATAAAAAATTTGAAGAATTTGACGGAATAAAAATCGCCGACATTCTTACCAAACTGAAAAAAGGAACCGTTCCTACGAAAGCAATCGAACATTCTATTCCGGAATGGCTTGCCGAGACTTTAGAAAAAGAACTGGGTGAAAAGTGGGAAAAAGAAATGTATGCCCTGAATGAGCAGGCTCCGACGGTTTTAAGAGCAAATTCTCTGAGAACAACAACGAAAGAGCTTATCTCTGATCTTTCTGATGAAAACATCGTTTCTTACCCTATTAAAAATTATCCGGATGCAGTACAATTGGAGGAAAAAAAGAATGTTTTCCTTACCACTGCTTTTAAAGAAGGTTTATTTGAAGTTCAGGATGCATCATCACAAAAAATCGGGTATTTCCTTGATGTAAAGGAAGGACAGAGAGTTGTAGATGCTTGTGCAGGTGCAGGAGGAAAAACGCTTCACTTAGCCGCTTTAATGCAGAATAAAGGACAGATCATCGCACTGGATATTTTCGAATGGAAACTTGCCGAACTGAAAAGACGTGCAAAAAGAGCCGGAGCGCACAACATTGAAACCCGCATGATTTCTGATAATAAAGTAATTAAAAGGCTTCATGAAAAAGCAGACCGATTATTGATCGATGCTCCGTGTTCAGGTTTGGGCGTTTTAAAAAGAAATCCGGACAGCAAATGGAAAATCGATCAGGCTTTTATCGACAGAATTAAAATTGAACAGCAGCAGATTCTTCAGGATTATTCTAAAATGCTTAAAAAAGGGGGGAAAATGGTTTATGCAACGTGTTCTATTCTACCTTCTGAAAATAATTTGCAGGTTGATGAATTCATCAGAAACAATCCGAACTTTAAAATGATTAAAGACGAAAAAGTAATGCCAAGTGAAGGCTATGACGGATTCTATATGGCTTTAATTGAAAGAGTTTCTTAAAAAACATTCTTTATATAATGAACAAAACTACTCTTTTCAGGGTAGTTTTTTTGTTATACTCTTCATTACAAAAGACAATTGTAACGAGATTTTAAGGTTCTCAAAAGAATAAAAATCAAAGATGTTTAAAAACTGTTGTGGTCTTTTTCATCTCTGCTAAATAACTTTATAAGGATTCTACTAATCTTTTGTAGCTTTTGTAGTTAAAAAATGAATTTCTAAAGAATTATCTTTGCTAAAACCATTTCAAATTATGCATCTAAGAATTTTAGTAAGCTTCTTTACTTTTTTATGCTGTTTATCTTTTGCACAGACGTACGAAGTACAGTACCTCAGTTCATCCAACGGAAAAGTTTTAACGGAGCAGCCTCCCACTCTGGTCTGGGCAAATGAAAAGGAAAATTTTATCCTGAATAACAAAATCAGAGAACAAAAAGCAGATTTTCCTTTCGAAATTACGAAAATTGAAAAACCTTCGAATACGGTTATTTCTTATGCGTTTTTAAAATCTGACGAAATTATTTCAACTTCAGACAAAGAATCTGTGGCAAAACAGACTTTTGAATTTACCAATGAGACCAAGAAAATTTTAGGCTACACTTGCAAAAAAGCAGTTACCAAAATCAATTCCAACACTATTGAAGTCTGGTACACCAACGATCTGAAAATTCAGGGAGGACCTTCTGTAATCGGGCAAAATCTAGGATTTGTTCTGGAAATTGAAAGAAATAAAAACTCTCTGATCACCGCTCAATCTATTAAAAAAGTTAAGAAAACTGACATTGATGCTATTCTGAAAGGATCGATTAATTCAACCGATCAGTTAGGTTACAGAGATCTTTTGTGGAAAAGCAGATTCACTACCCTTAAAGTTTTTGATCATGAAACCATTAATTTTTCAGATCAATCTAAATCTGACGAAAACATAAAAAGATTCGCTAACGGAACCATTATTATGAAAAAAATTAAGTTCCCGAAAATTTCTGATGGCGAAAATATTTTCGTTGAATTAAAACAACAATCCAACGGCGACGCGTACGACAGAACAGGAACCGTATTTTTTGTACCACAGGACAAATCTCAGTCGTTTTTCGACGGACTGGAAAAAGGCGTAAAAACACTTCCTGTGTATGAGAACGGAAACGGAAAACAATATTACGGAATTACAGCAACGGAAAATTACAGTCCTACAGTAGAAATGATGAGATTTTTTACGGCGTTCGGGATCAATAAGTTCAATCATATTCAGTTAAAAGATAAAAACTGGCAGACCATCAGTCCATATCGTGAAGACATCACAGACCTTAAACCTTCCCTTTCTGAAAAGGAATTATGGATCGGAACATTCATCGGAAATTACGATAAAGGCGGTCATAAAGTCAGTTTGGAAATCACCATTCACAAAAGCGATCAGACCATCTATAAAAACAATACGGTTATTCCTTTATTCAACACTCTGAACATTATGGAAATGGCGGGACAGGATTATTCTACCATGTTTAATAATGATAAAGGACTGTTTGTAGAGTTTACTTTAAAAAAGGATCTGAAAAATGCCCAGTTGAAATATACAACAACCGGTCATGGAGGCTGGGAAAACGGCGATGAATTTGTACCGAAAGCCAACTCGATCTTTTTAGACGGAAAAATGACCTATTCTTTTATGCCGTGGAGAACCGACTGCGGATCTTATCGTCTTTATAATCCGGCTTCAGGAAATTTTCCGGACGGACTTTCTTCATCAGACCTCAGCAGATCGAACTGGTGTCCCGGAACGGTTACCAATCCCAATTTTATACAACTTGGAGATTTAAAAGCCGGAAAACATACCATTCAGGTAAAAATTCCGCAGGGCCCGACTGAAGGAACGAGCTTCAGTTCGTGGAACGTTTCAGGAGTTCTGTTAGGTTCCGAATAAAAACAAAACCTTCTCGCAAACTGAATTGCAAGAAGGTAAAAACACAAATGATGAAAAAAAATTATTTCGAGCCACAAAGTAAGGGTTAAAATTTGTAGAATAAATTACCATACATTAAGAAATATCTCATAATAATTTCGTATGTAATGAATAAATTAGAGATCTGAGTTAAAAAAATCAACTAAAATCATATTTTTAATTTAAAATAATTAAATTTTTACTTTATTTTAAATTAATTAATTAAAAATATTAACTTATTTAATTTTTTTGTTGTTATTTTTAAACCACTATTCTACTTTTGTTTCAAATTAAATGAAAAAAAAATGTGTGGAATTGTATGTTTGTTTGACACCAAACAAAAAACCGAAATATTAAGACCTCAGGTTCTTGAAATGTCTAAAAAAATTCGTCACCGCGGTCCGGACTGGAGCGGAGTGTTCCAGAATGACAAAGTGGTTTTCTCTCATGAAAGACTTGCCATCGTGGATCCTACCTCCGGAAAACAGCCATTATTTACCAAAGACGGAAAAATAGTTCTTGCCGTGAACGGTGAAATCTACAATCACAGAGAACTGAAAGAAGAATTTCCTGATTACGAATTTCAGACACAGTCAGACTGTGAAGTTATTTTAGCTTTATATCAAAAATATGGAAAAGATTTTGTTGAAAAATTAAACGGAATTTTTGCCTTTTCTTTATATGACACAGAAAATGATGTGTATCTCATTGCACGCGATCACATGGGAATCTGTCCTCTATATCACGGTTGGGATAAGAACGGAAACTATTACGTTGCTTCAGAACTAAAAGCACTGGAAGGAGTTTGCAAAACCATTGAGACTTTTTTACCGGGACATTTGGTGTACAGCAAAGACGGAAGCGAGCTTCAGCAATGGTATAAAAGAGACTGGGAAAGTTTTGATGCCGTAAAAGATAACGAAACGGATATTGAGAAATTAAGAAAAGGACTGGAAGATGCGGTTCACAGACAATTGATGAGCGACGTTCCTTACGGAGTTTTGCTTTCAGGCGGATTAGATTCTTCTGTAATTTCTGCGATTACGGCAAAATTTGCAAGACAGAGAGTGGAAAGCGGAGATACACAGGAAGCGTGGTATCCGAGATTGCACAGTTTTGCAGTCGGTTTGGTAGGATCACCGGATTTGGCAGCAGCTCAGAAAGCAGCAGAACACATCGGTTCGGTTCACCATGAAGTTAATTTTACCGTTCAGGAAGGTCTGGATGCGGTTCGTGATGTTATTTATCATCTGGAAACGTATGACGTAACGACGGTAAGAGCTTCTACTCCGATGTATCTTTTGGCAAGAGTGATTAAATCGATGGGAATTAAAATGGTGCTTTCGGGAGAAGGTTCTGATGAACTGTTCGGTGGTTATTTATACTTCCATAAAGCTCCGAATGCGAAAGAATTCCATGATGAAACCGTAAGAAAATTAGGAAAACTTCACCTGTACGATTGTTTAAGAGCCAACAAAGCGTTGATGAGTTGGGGAATTGAAGGACGTGTTCCTTTCTTAGACAAAGAATTTATGGATATTGCCATGACTGTGAATCCAAAAGATAAAATGGTAAATGCTGCCGAAGGAAAAATTGAAAAGTGGGTTCTGAGAAAAGCTTTCGAAGATATTCTTCCGGAATCTATTGTCTGGAGACAGAAAGAGCAGTTTTCGGATGGAGTCGGTTATTCATGGATCGATACTTTAAAAGCCGTTGCTGAAAAAGAAGTAACGGATGAAATGATGGCAAATGCAAAATTCAGATTCCCTTTAAATACACCTCAAAACAAGGAAGAATACCGTTACAGAACAATTTTTGAAGAGCATTTCCCAAGCGAAACTGCGGCTGCAACAGTTCCTTCGGTTCCTTCCGTTGCGTGTTCTACGCCAATTGCACTGGAATGGGATGAAGCGTTCAAAAACATGAACGATCCGAGCGGAAGAGCAGTAAAAGTGCATGAAACGTCTTACGGTGAGTAGGCTTAAGTGTGTATGAGTGTGAGCGTTTTTTGAGTTTGTGAGATGGATTTTTTATTCTTCATTTTTTATTTAACAAATAGAAGATGAGCATTCTGAAACGAAATCCTGAACTCTAAAAATCTAAACTTTACATAAAAATTTATCAATCCTGTAGCAATACAGGATTTTCTTTTGCATTTACCTTAGTAATATTGTCAGAATTTAACCGTTAATCAAATATATTATCTAATAAATAATTATATTTGGAAAACGAAAATATCAATTATAAAAAAATGAGAAGAAACATTACTATCTTATTTGCTTTATTATCCATGACTTTTGCTTTCGGACAGGGAAAATATGGTAAATATCTTAGCTCCAAAAAACTGGCAATGGTGTATAAAAGTGTGAAAGATGGCGATAAAGACGACTTCTACCAACAATACTACTGGCTGGTAAAAGCGGAACAGCTGAAAACGTATCCTCACCTTAAAGATATAAAACCGAAAGTTTTATATGAATTTGTAAAAAAAGTGAATCCTCAGAATCCGACTAAAAAACTGGATGCAAGAGGTAAAGAACTTAGAGAAACCGCAGAATTATCCTTAAACCAGTATTTCAAAAACAAAAATCTGGATAACAATTCTGTTTTAATGTACAATCTGGAAACGTATGTAGATCCTTCTAAAGGACAGTATTATACAAAAGTTGATGCAGAAAAGATCAAAGAACTGGTTCCGAAAGAGCTTTATGCTTTCAACTCCAACAACAGAAATACAGGAGAAGATAAAACCTATTATCTTTGGATTAATAAAGAAAAAGACGATTTCAATATCGTAGACATTATTCCTGAAGAGAAAGAAAATAAAGCGTTCTATGCGAGAGTGAAGCAGTATCTTCCAAGCTATAAATTCTCAAAATATGTTCCTTCTGTGAAAAAAGGGACAAAAACGGACAGAACAGATGCAGATTTCTACTACATCATGCCGTTTGAGCAAAACACAGATAACATCGAATACAAAACAAAAGATTTCAAAACTTTTGAATTAAGCCAGTACAGAAAAGCCGGCGAAGAATGGAAAGGGGTTGAAAAACCAAGAAAATAAATAAAAAAGTCCTGCGAAACTTCACAGGACTTTTTTATTGGAATATTTTTTAATACAAATGACACAAATTTTTGCACGAATATTCACAATTGCTCGTAAAATTTAAGAAAATAGAATATTATAAATGTCGTTATTGATAACATCATCAAAAACTTAAAATCTAACAGTTCAGGAGTATCAGGAAAAATATTGCGGCAAATAGATTTCTCCTTCGTGGAAATGACAGCTTAATCCATCAATTAACATCTTCTCTTTATTAAAAGGAATAAAAATTGCTCTGAAAATTACATTCTCATTTTTTTTGAACCAAACAAATCTGGAAACTTTTCCAGTAAAAATACATGTCAGAAACACTTTCGCAGCCTCAAAATTCAGTTAAAAAAATTCTACCGCTGATTCTTGCAACGGCTATCTTCATGCAGATGCTGGATTCCACTATTCTGAATACTTCACTGCCTTCCATCGCAAAAGATCTTCAGGAATCTCCGCTGAATATGCAGAACGCCATCATCAGTTATGTACTTACATTAGCTGTTTTTATGCCGGCAAGCGGATTTCTGGCAGACCGTTTCGGAACCAAAAAAGTGTTTATATTTTCTCTGATTCTTTTCAGTCTCGGATCTCTGTTCTGTGCCATGTCTCAAAATCTTACACAGCTCGTTATTTCCCGTGTCATTCAGGGTATTGGAGGAAGTTTGATGACGCCTGTCGGAAAATTAGCTTTAATTAAAACTTTCGATAAAAGTGAATTATTAAAAGCGATGAACTTTGCCATTATTCCTGCACTGATCGGTCCCGTTCTCGGTCCTTTGGTGGGAGGTTATATGGTAGATTATCTTTCGTGGCACTGGATTTTTTTAATTAATATCCCGATCGGAATTCTGGGAATTGTTTTAGGCATAAAATTCATGCCCAACTACACATCCAAAGACGTTGATTTTGATCTGAAAGGATTTTTGATCTTTGCAGCAGCCTCTCTCCTGCTGTCCATTGCTTTGGAACTTTTCGGAGATATACAGAATACCACACCGGTTCTGGTCATTTTCATTCTGGGATTTCTTTGTCTCTACTACTATTACAAACACGCCAAACGTGATGAAAGTCCTATTTTTCCTTTAAATTTGTTTCAGGTAAGAACTTTCAGAGTCGGAATTGTCGGAAATCTTGCCACCAGATTAGGAATCAGCTCTGTTCCGTTGCTTTTACCGTTAATGATTCAGATTGCGTATAAACAATCGGCAGTAACTTCCGGCTGGATCATCGCTCCGATGGCTTTAACCGCAATGTTCGGAAAATCGTATGTGATAAAAATCTTAGACCGTTTTGGTTACCGACAGACTTTAATGACGAATACTTTTATTATCGGAACGCTGATCTGTCTTCTCGCAATTCCCGATATCAACACCTCATTGTATTGGTTTATTCCTATTATTTCCATTTTGGGATTTTTTAATTCCATTCAGTTTACTTCGATGAATACCATTTCTATTGCAGATCTTCGAAATTTTCAGACCAGCAGCGGAAATTCACTTATATCCGTCAATCAACAGCTTGCCATCGGATTCGGAATTGCTTTCGGATTAATTGTACTTAAAATTTTTGAAAATACCGATCTTATTCACGGAGAAATCCACAACGCTTTCCGATTTACTTTTCTTACTGTCGGAATTCTCACGATCATCTCCGGATTTATTTTCCGCAGGCTTCATATTTCAGATGGGAAGAATATGAAATCGAAGGAGGATTGATAAAACAAACCGATTTGTCAATTTCCTAATTTAGGCAAAGAAAAAATCAATTGTTCATTGATTTAAGGAGCTTTTGCAGCTTTCGCTACTCGCTTTTTGAGGATTCGGCGGCTGCTTCGCAGCCGCCGAATCCTCAAAAAGAGCTCAGACATCCCACTCAATGAGCTCTGAAATTACGGAAAACATTTATTCAACAGGAAATTTCAGCTTTAGTTCTGGAACCACCCCGTCAAAATTTTTCCGAAATTTTCGCCACCCCTCCAAAGGAGGGGAATTTTTACATCCCAAATAAAAAACTGAAAACATCTGCTCAGCGCAATCATCAATCATCAATCAATCCCCCTTATTAACACAGATCAATGTACAGGATTTTTGCTTAAGATACCTTTGCTTAATAATACAACCATATTATGGCAACTAAAAAAATAGAAAAAATAGTATCTCCGAAACCTGCGCATTTTGTGGGCGACGGTTTTAGTGTTCATAATTTTATTCCGGGCGTTCAGGGAATGGATATGAAAAGGATGGATCCGTTCATTATGCTCGACTACAATTCAAAATTTCACTTTAACGGAACAGATCAGCCTCGCGGAGTGGGCGTTCATCCGCACCGAGGTTTTGAGACTGTAACCATAGCGTATAAAGGAAAAGTGCAGCATCATGACAGCGCAGGAGGAGGCGGAATTATCGGTGAAGGCGATGTACAGTGGATGACTGCCGCAAAAGGTGTTCTTCACAAAGAATATCACGAAAAAGAATGGGCAAAAGAAGGCGGAATTTTCCAGATGGTTCAGCTTTGGGTAAATCTTCCGTCGGTTTATAAAATTAGCTGTCCGAAATATCAGGCAATCAAAAATTCGGATATGACGAAAGTGGATCTTGGAGAAAACGGACATATTGAAGTGATTGCCGGAGAATATCAAAATCAGAAAGGTCCCGCTTTTACCTTCAGTCCGGTTCTCATGATGAATGCAAAACTGAAAAATGGTGGAAAAGCTGCATTCACCTTTCCCGAAAATTTCAATACTGCTGCATTGGTGATAGAAGGAAGTATTATCGTTAATGATGAAGAAAAAACACCACTTAATCATCTCGTTTTGTTTCAAAATGAAGGAGAAAATTTTACGGTAGAAGCAACAGAAGATTCAGTCGTTTTAATCATCAGTGGAATGCCTTTAAATGAGCCTATCTTTCCTCACGGACCTTTTGTAATGAATTCCAGAGAAGAAATTATGCAGGCTTTTGAAGATTTTAATTTAGGGAGATTCGGTTATCTTGCAGATTAATTTTAATTAAAAATCATCATCAAGCTGTTCTTTTTCTTAATTTTATATTTTAATGATTTCTCTGTCATTCAGAATGTAGCGGAAGCGAAGTGAAGAATCTATGAAGCTAAATAGATTTCTCCTACGTCGAAATGACGGATTCAATTGAAATTTTTAAATCATTATCTGAAAGTTTTCTCAAAATTCAAAACAAAAATTTAATACAAATAAATCACGCACATCATGTCAAACATCGGACTTATTATAGAAGAAAAATCTGCGGACATCGGAAACTTTCTGGTCGGAAGATTATTGCCTTTCCGCGAAAAAAGAGCAGTCGGACCTTTCGTTTTTATCGATCATATGGGACCATCCGACTTAAAAGATTATCAGAACCTGGATGTTCCGCCGCATCCGCACATCGGGCTTTCAACATTAACGTATCTTCTGGAAGGATCTATTTTTCACAGAGACAGCATCGGAAGTGCTTTGGAAATAAAACCGGGAGCCGTAAACTGGATGACTGCCGGAAAAGGTGTGGTACACTCTGAAAGAACTCCGGAATACCTGCGACATTCTGATAAAAGACTTCACGGATTCCAGATCTGGGTGGGACTTCCGAAACATCTGGAACAGTCTGAACCCACATTCCACCACATTGAAGCAGATGAAATTCCGGTTTGGGAGGAAGACGGAATTCAGTATAAATTAATTGCAGGGGAAGCTTTTGGGAAAAAATCGCCGGTTCCGGTTCACAGCAAGCTGTTTTTTATTGAAATTAAAACCAAAGAAGCAAAAAAGATCAGCATAGGAAAAGATCTTTACGGAGAAGCTGCCATGTACGTTCTGGACGGAACTGTTTCTACTGACGGAAATTCTTACAGATCTAAACAACTGATGATAGCCAAAAACACCCAACTCTGCGAATTTGATATGAGCGAAAACGGAACGGTTTATCTTTTCGGTGGCGAACCATTTGAAGAAGAGCGGTTTATATTCTGGAATTTTGTAAATTCCGAAAAAGAACTGATCGATCAGGCAAAAGTGAACTGGCACGACCAGAACCACGATGCTTTTCCTTTGGTTCCTGGAGATGAAAATGAATATGTACCGCTTCCGAAAGCTATTTTAAACAGAAAACCGTAATTCAATTTTTAAATCATACATGATGAAAATATTAGCATTTGCAGGAAGTACGTCTTCCACTTCCATCAACAGGGAACTTGTAAAATTCGTTCTAAAAGATTTTAAGAATGAAGAAATCAATCTGATTGATCTGAATGATTTTGATATGCCTGTTTTTTCCGTAGATCGTGAAAAGAAAGGCTTTCCGGAAGAAGCACACCACTTTTTGAAAGCGATAGAAGAATGTGATGTGATTATCTGTTCGCTTGCGGAACACAACAGATCGTACAGTGCGGCTTTTAAAAACGTTTTCGACTGGGCTTCAAGAATCAACGTGAAGGTTTTTCAGGAAAAACCGATGTTTCTGATGTCCACTTCTCCGGGAGGTTACGGCGGCGGAAATGTGATGAATACAGCAAAAATATTTTTCCCGAATTTCGGAGCGGATATCAAAGAAACTTTTTCGCTTCCTAAATTTTATGAAAATTTTGATCTGGAAAGCGGCGTTATCAATCCTGAAATGCTGAAAGAGCTGAACAGTAAAGTGGAGAATTTCAAAAATACGATCCGCAAATAATGACCAAAGGAAGATTAGAAGCCTTCAGTGACGGGGTTCTTGCGATCATCATCACGATTATGGTACTGGAACTGAAAGTTCCGGAAGGAAACGACTGGCAAAGCCTTAAACCGCTTATTCCTAAATTTTTGGCGTATATTTTCAGCTTTCTGTATGTAGGAATTTACTGGAACAATCATCATCACCTTTTTCAGACAGTGAAAAAAGTAAACGGAAAAGTTCTTTGGGCAAACCTTCATCTGCTGTTCTGGCTTTCCTTAATGCCTTTTGCAACGGAATGGATCGGAGAAACACATTTTGCCAAAAATCCTGTAGCCACTTACGGATTCGGACTGGGACTTTGTGCGACTGCCTATACGATTCTGGAAAATGCGATCATAAAATCCGAAGGGGAAAGCTCTAAGCTGAAACAGGCCATTGCTTCCCGTTTTAAGGAAAATGCATCCATAGTGCTTTATGTTTCAGGAATTATTGTTTCATTTATTTATCCTTATATTGCAGTAGCACTATATTATACGGTTGCTTTGCTCTGGCTGATTCCGGACAGACGAATAGAAAAAACTTTAAACGAAAATTGATATGGAAACACACGAATATGTAAACGGAGAGATTACCGTGCTCTGGCAACCCAAAAAGTGCATCCACGCCGCCGTTTGTGTAAAAACACTTCCGAAAGTGTATAACCCGAAAGAAAGACCGTGGCTGAAACCTGAAAATGCAACCGCAGAAGAACTTAAAAACCAAATCGACCTGTGTCCTTCAGGAGCACTGAGTTATCAATTTAATAAAGAAAAATAATGGCAATCACAGTAAAAGCAAGTCTGGGAACAGAAAAATACTACACCGAAGTTGTTGCGGGAGAAAACACGCTGATTACAGATGAACCTGTAGACAAAGGCGGCGGAAATAAAGGCTTCAATCCTTTTGAAATTCTTGCCACTTCCCTAGCAAGCTGCACAGCGGCAACCCTGAGAATGTACATCGACCGAAAAGAATGGAACGTCGAAAAAATAAATGTTGAAGTGGAACTGGAAAATTTTCCTTTAACGAAAAGAGCCATTTTCAAAAGAGACATCAGCTTTGAAGGCACAAATCTTGATGATGAACAACTGAAAAGACTTCACGCCATAGCGGATGCGTGTCCGATTCATAAGATTCTTACAAACGATATAGAAATATTAACCAAATTTTCATAATATGATTGAAGTAAAACAAACCAACGACCCGAAACACGGAAATTTTGAAGCATTCATAGACGGAAACCATGCAGGTTTAATGACGTACACCTGGGCTGGAGAAGAAAGATTCATCATCGATCACACAGAAGTTGAAGAAGCATACAACGGAAAAGGCGTTGGGAAAGAAATGCTTCTTGCAGCAGTAGATTTTGCAAGAAAGAACGGAAAAACAATTATTCCGCTTTGTCCTTTTGCCAAGGCTACTTTCCAGAAGCATGAGGAACTTCAGGATGTTCTGGTAAATAAGACTCAGGCTTAGTTTTAGGCTAAGGTTGACGTTAAGTTTGAGCTTCTGAGTTATCAGCCTTAACTTCAACATTACATATAAAACCTTCCGGAAATATATCCTGAAGGTTTTTTCTTTTTGGGCAGAACAGAAAAAAACTATATTTGCTAAAATTTAAATTAAAGCATGAATTCCGGAACTGTTCTTTTGCTGTTTGTTTTTGTCTATTTCATCGGACTTTTGGTTATTTCTTATTTTACAAGCCGAAATTCTGATAATCAGTCGTTTTTTATCGGGAATAAAAAAAGTAAATGGTGGCTTGTTGCTTTCGGAATGATCGGAACCAGCTTAAGCGGAGTAACATTTATTTCCGTTCCCGGAACAGTCGGGAAAATGACCGGAAGTGAATACATCTACGGCGGATTCGAATATTATATGATGGTGATCGGCTTTTTCATCGGATATTTTATTGTTGCCGCAATTCTTCTTCCGCTGTATTACAAAATGAACCTCACCTCGATTTATACGTATTTAGGCAAAAGATTTAATGTCGAAGCGCATAAGATCGGGTCAATATTTTTTATTATTTCAAGGGCAATTGGTGCAACGGCAAGGTTATATTTAGTGGTCAACGTTCTTCAGATTTTCCTTCTGGAAGGTTTGGGCGTTCCTTTCTGGGTTACCGCTTTAGTTCTGCTGTTAATGGTGCTTTTATATACGTTTGAAGGCGGTGTAAAAACAATTGTGATTACCGATACTTTGCAGACTTCATTCATGATTATCAGTCTGATTGCGTGTATCGTTTATATTTTATCCCATTTAAATTTATCATTTAGCGAAGCATATACTATTTTAGAACAGAAAAATTATACCCACTTCATCAATTTTGATCCGAATTCCAAAACATTTTTCCTGAAAACGATTTTAGGGGGAATTTTCATTACAATTGCAATGACAGGATTAGATCAGGAAATGATGCAGAAAAACATCTCTGTGGATAATCTTAAAAACTCGAAGAAAAATATGCTTACTTTCGCAGGAACGCTGCTTTTTGTGAATCTTGCATTCCTGTTTCTAGGTGGTCTTCTTTATCTTTTTGCTTTGCAGAACGGCGCAGAATATGGAAAAATAGACGGAGAAACCGTTACCAATATTTTCGGGTTCAAAGATTCTGCGGGTAACATTAAAAATATCATGGGAGACGATTTGTTTCCTGCTTTATCGCTTCAGGGACATTTCCCGATGATTATTTCCGTGATTTTCATCATCGGATTGATTTCCGCGCTATTTCCTTCTGCGGATGGCGCTTTAACTGCTGTTACGAGTTCATCCTGCGTAGATCTTTTGAATCTTAATGAAGACAAAAACAAGACGGAGAAAGAGAAAAAACAGCTTCGTATGAAAGTTCATTTAACGTTCACCATCATTTTCTTTATTCTGATTATGGTTTTTAAAGCTTTGAATGACAAATCGATTGTTTATCTGATCATGGAGATTGCAGGCTATACTTACGGACCGCTTTTAGGACTTTTCGCCTTCGGAATTTTCACAAAGTTTCAGATTTCAAAAAAATATTCAATTTTGGCGGTAACGATTTTAGCTCCGGTTGCAACATACATTATCAATTATATGGTAACAACGTATACGGATTACAGAATCGGGGTAGAGTTAATTGTTCTGAACGGGTTACTAACTTTCATTGGACTGTGGATCGTAAGACATAAATCTTATCTGAAGGTTGTTTAGAATAATAAACAACTGTTCTAAGCTGATGTTCTCTGCTTAATCATGAAAATTCATTTCTCTATTCTGAATGCGGTTTTACCATTATTTTTTTATGAATGGTGGTATATTCTTGTTTTCTTTGCCTTCGTTGTAATTATAGAGTCTTTGATTTTTTCATTTTTATTTAAAACCAGCGTTAAATTAATCTGGCATGATGTCTTTATCATGAATATATTTTCAACTCTTGGAGGTTTTATGATTCAGGGTATCATCAGATTAGGTTTAGGTATTTCATTATTTAGTTATTTAGATAGCTATGATTATTTTCCCGTCTTGGATATTATTTTTGGAAATGTAAAATCCCCTGTACATTCAAAAATCACCTCTGAAATCATTTTTGATTTAGAGATAAGTATTCTGATAACTTATATCATGTCAATCTTTATGGAATATTCTTCAGTCAGAAGGAATAAAGTATTGATCCACGTTGAAAAAAGTAAAATTTTTAAAGGAATTATCATAGCTAATCTGGTATCATATTCTTTGTTAAGTATCTGGATTTTTTACAGACTGAGCAATTTTTAGATTTAAAAACGTGAATCTTTCATATTTCCGTAAGCCATTAAAAAATTGTAAATTCGCATACAAATAAATCTTATATAATGAGTAAAAGTATTGAAGAGTTAAAATCTCTTACTACACAAATCAGAAGAGACATTTTAAGAATGGTTCATGCTGTAAATTCCGGTCACCCGGGAGGAAGTTTAGGTTGTACTGAATATTTCACAGCCCTTTACGGAAAGGTAATGAACTATCATCTTCCTTTCACGATGGAAGGTAAAAATGAAGATCATTTCTATCTTTCTAACGGACATATTTCTCCGGTATTCTATTCTACTTTGGCAAGATTCGGATTTTTTCCGGTTCAGGAGCTTAGTACATTCAGAAAATTAGATTCAAGATTACAGGGACACCCGACGACTCACGAAGGTCTTCCGGGCGTAAGAGTAGCTTCAGGTTCTTTAGGACAGGGGCTTTCTGTAGCTTTGGGTGTTGCTCAGGGTAAAAAACTGGACGGAGACAGCTCTTTGGTTTACTCTCTTCATGGCGATGGCGAATTGCAGGAAGGTCAGGTTTGGGAAGCATTTATGTACGCAGCAGCCAAAAAAGTAGACAATATTATTTCTACCATCGATTATAACGGACAACAGATCGACGGAAGTACAGATAACGTACTTTCTTTAGGAAATCTTCATGCAAAACTGGAAGCCTTCGGATGGACAGTTCTGGAAGAGAAAAACGGTAACGACCTTGAGGCGGTAATTGCCATTCTTGAAAAAGCAAAAACAGAAACCGGAAAAGAAAAACCGGTAGCCATTATTCTTCATACAGAAATGGGTTATGGTGTAGATTATATGATGGGAACTCACGCTTGGCACGGAAAAGCGCCGAATGATGAGCAACTGGAAACAGCATTCAAACAGTTATACTTAGAGGCTCCGGCTGACTATTAATATGAATGATTACTGATGATTGATGAATTATATTTTTACATCAATTATCATCCATCATTAATCAATTATTAAAATTTAAAATCCTCATGAAATTTACATATACAGAAAAAAAAGATACACGTTCAGGATTCGGAGCCGGATTGGCTGAACTTGCAGATAAAAATCCTAATGTTGTGGCGCTTTGTGCAGACCTTATCGGTTCTTTGAAGATGGAAAAATTCATTGAAAAGGCTCCTGAAAGATTTTTTCAGGTAGGTATTGCAGAAGCGAATATGATGGGTCTTGCAGCCGGTCTCAGCATTACAGGAAAAATTCCTTTTACGGGAACTTTCGCTAACTTTTCTACTTCAAGAGTTTACGATCAGATTCGTCAGTCGATTGCGTATTCCAATAAAAATGTAAAAATCTGTGCTTCTCACGCGGGTCTTACTTTGGGTGAAGACGGTGCAACACACCAGGTTTTGGAAGATATCGGAATGATGAAAATGCTTCCGGGAATGACGGTGATTAATCCTTGTGATTACAACCAGACAAAAGCAGCTACTTTAGCGATTGCTGATTTTGAAGGTCCGGTTTATTTAAGATTCGGAAGACCTGTAGTTCCTGTTTTCATTCCGGAAGATATGCCTTTCGAGATCGGAAAAGGGATTATGCTTCAGGAAGGAACGGATGTAACGATTGTTGCAACCGGTCATTTGGTTTGGGAATCTTTGCTTGCTGCAGATGAGCTTGAAAAAGAAGGTATTTCCTGTGAAGTGATCAATATCCACACGATTAAACCTTTGGACGAAGAAATCATCTTAAAATCTGTTGAAAAGACAGGAAAAATCGTAACGGCTGAAGAACACAACTACATCGGTGGTCTGGGAGAATCTGTTGCGGGAATGTTGGCAAGAAAAAGACCGACAAGACAGGAATTTGTAGCAGTGAACGATACTTTCGGAGAATCTGCAACGCCTGCTGAACTGATGAAGAAATATAAAATTGATTCTACTGCCGTGAAAGAAGCAGTGAAGAGAATTTTAGATAAATAATCAATTTGTTTTACATTAAAAAGCTGTTCCGGTTGGGACAGCTTTTTTTGTTTATACTTTTTTCTTTTATTTAAAAAATTAACAAATAAATTTGACCATCAATGGGATTATTATACTTCCTATAGACTCCTTTTAAATATTCATTCATTTCCCTGTAAGCATTATCTTTTTCACCGCTAAAACTATATCCAAATTCATCACCATAACTATTAACCAATTTGAAATTTTGAGAACCCGGATCTTTTAAAAAATTAAAAATAAAGGTCTGAATTTTTTTCTTCTTTACCATAACAAATTTATTTGTCCGAAATGAATCCATATAGCTTTCGGATATATTTTTAATAAGCTCAACCATTTCGAAACTATAATCACCATCTTCAGAATACACTTTTAATATTAAACCGGGTAACCCAGAAAATTTGTATGGACCGGAATTAATTGGAATTTCCGGAGCAAATAAAGCTGTCCATCTTCTTCCATCTAATTCTATTTTAGCTTCCTGAACTTTATAACCATTAAAATCAGAAGTATTATTATTCACTTTCCAATCAGTTTTTAAGGGCTCATTAAAAACAAAATATAAATCATTGAAATTTCCGTAATACTTATAATTTTTGTTCTCTTGAATAATTGTAAATTTTAAGTAAGATATTTTATTTTCTTCCTGAATATCTATTGAGTCTTTTTTGCTGAGAAAGTTATAAAATATACTTTTAGATTTTGATAAAGTTTCTAATCGCATATACTCTGTCTTATATTCTAGTTTTTCTTTTTGAGGACGAAAGCTTATTTTGTAAATAATCTGATAGTTTTGAGAAAATCCAAAAAAAGTTCCACAAAAAAGAAATATAAAAAAGAGTACATTTTTAAATTTTAGCTTAGACATTAATTGTTAAATTTTTCTTTTAGTATATTTTTATAAACATCCTGTTCCGGATTATTAATATGATTAAAATAGTTGTATTTTTTTAAGAAATAAAATTTTTGACAATTTACAGGAAGATATCTATTAATA